>JANWUU010000188.1 GCA_025057735.1 Burkholderiaceae bacterium | reverse complement strand
GTTCGCACAAAAGCTGTGCTGCGCGCTCGGGTTGAGCATCGTGGATGCGGTCGATCTCGTCGAGCAGGGTTTCGTCGGCGCGCACGACGGCAGTTTAGCCCTGGTGCGCGGCCGGCCACGGATGCGGGCCGGGGGCGCGCGCGCCGAAGATCGCGCTGCCCACGCGCACCATCGTCGCGCCCTCGGCGATCGCCTCCTCCAGGTCGTCGGACATCCCCATCGACAGCGTGTCGAGCGGCAGGCCCTGCGCGCGCAGGTCCTCGAACAGCGCGCGCAGGCGGGCAAACGGCGCCCGGCGCGCGACGGCGTCCGCGGCGGGCGCCGGGATCGCCATCAAGCCGCGCAGCCGCAGACGCGGCAAAGCGGCCACGGCGTGCGCCAGCGCCGCCAGCTCGGCCGGCGTCACACCGTGCTTGCTGGCTTCGGCACTGATGTTCACCTGGATCAGCACGTTCAGCGGCGGGGCCTCCGGCGGACGCTGCGCCGCCAGGCGCTCGGCGATCTTCAGCCGGTCGACCGACTGCACCCAGTCGAAGGTCTCTGCCGCCAGGCGCGTCTTGTTGCTCTGAATTGGACCGATCAGGTGCCACTCGCACGATAGGTCCGGTGCCGCCTGCCGCACCTGCGCGATCTTCGGCAGGGCTTCCTGGACGTAGTTCTCGCCGAAGGCGCGCAGTCCGGCCCGCGCCGCGGCCAGCACGTGCGCCGCGCCGAAGGTCTTGCTGACCGCCACCAGGGCGACGGCGGCCGGGTCGCGCCCGCAGGCGCGCGCCGCCGCGGCGATCCGTTCCCGCACGCGGGCGAGGTTGGCTTGCAGCGCCGCATTCAAACTCGACATAATGGGTCGGAGAATCGCGTCAACGGCTTGCCTTTTCTCGGTTTTCGGCCGCGGCGGCCGGCGTTAGCGTGCGTCGTCACGGGCGGCGCGCCCGTTCCGTTCCACCGATACGGCTCGCTCCATGGACATTTCGGAACTGCTCGCATTTTCCGTCAAGAACAAGGCCTCGGACCTGCACCTGTCGGCGGGTCTGCCGCCGATGATCCGCGTGCACGGCGACGTGCGGCGCATCAACCTGCCGCCGCTTGAGCACAAAGACGTGCACGCGATGATCTACGACATCATGAACGACAGCCAGCGCAAGATGTTCGACGAGAACCTCGAGTGCGACTTCTCGTTCGACCTGCCCGGGCTGGCGCGCTTCCGCGTCAACGCCTTCATGCAGGACCGCGGGGCGGCGGCGGTGATGCGGACCATTCCGTCGCGCGTGCTGTCGCTGGAGGAACTGCAGGCGCCGCGCGTGTTCGCCGACTTCGCGCTGAAGCCGCGCGGCCTGGTGCTGGTCACCGGGCCGACCGGCAGCGGCAAGAGCACCACGCTGGCGGCGATGATCGACCACGTGAACAACAATCTGTACGGGCACGTGCTGACGATCGAAGATCCGATCGAGTTCGTGCACGAGAGCCGCAAGTGCGTGATCAACCAGCGCGAGGTCGGTCCGCACACGCTGTCGTTTTCCAACGCGCTGCGCAGCGCGCTGCGCGAAGACCCGGACGTGATCCTGGTCGGCGAGCTGCGCGACCTGGAGACGATCCGGCTGGCGCTCACGGCGGCCGAGACCGGCCACCTGGTGTTCGGCACGCTGCATACGTCCAGCGCGGCGAAGACGATCGACCGCATCGTCGACGTGTTCCCGGCGGCGGAGAAGGAAATGGTGCGGGCGATGCTGTCGGAATCGCTGGTGGCGGTGATCTCGCAGGCGCTGCTGAAGATCAAGGACGGCAGCGGCCGGGTGGCCGCGCACGAGATCATGGTCGGCACCCCGGCCATCCGCAACCTGATCCGCGAGAACAAGGTGGCGCAGATGTATTCGATGATCCAGACCGGCAGCCAGTACGGCATGCAGACGCTGGATCAGTGTCTGATGGATCTGGTGCGCCGGAACATCGTTTCGCCGGCGGAGGCGCGCCAGTACGCCAAACAGCCGGAGGCGTTCGTCGGGTAGTGCATCCAACCCGCCGCGGCGCATCGGCCGCGGCCCGTCGAGGTAGCTTATGGAACGCGATCAGGCCACGCGCTTCGTGCATGAACTGCTGCGGCTGCTGCTGCAGAAAAAGGGGTCGGACCTGTTCCTGACCGCCGATTTCCCGCCGGCGTTCAAGATCGACGGCCGCGTGCTGCCGGTGTCGCAGCAGCCGCTGACGGCGCAGCACACGGCCGAGCTGGTGCGCGCGATCATGAACGACCGCCAGGCCGCCGAGTTCGAGGCGACCAAGGAGTGCAATTTCGCCATCAATCCGACCGGCATCGGCCGCTTCCGCGTCTCCGCCTTCGTGCAGCAAGGCAAGGTCGGTATCGTCTTCCGCGTGATCGCCGACAAGATCCCGACCGTGGAGGAATTAAACCTGCCGCCGATCATCAACGAGCTGGCGATGGCCAAGCGCGGCATCATCCTGGTCGTCGGCGCCACCGGCAGCGGCAAGAGCACCACGCTGGCGGCGATGGTCGGTTACCGCAACGAGAACAGCCAGGGCCACATCATCACGATCGAGGATCCGATCGAATACGTGCATCCGCACAAGAACTGCATTGTCACGCAACGCGAGGTCGGCGTGGATTGCGAGTCGTGGAGCGTGGCACTGAAGAACACGCTGCGCCAGGCGCCAGACGTGATCCTGATCGGCGAGGTGCGCGACCGCGAGACGATGGAGCACGCGATCGCTTTCGCCGAAACCGGGCACCTGGTGATGTGCACGCTGCACGCCAACTCGACCAACCAGGCGCTGGACCGCATCATCAACTTTTTCCCCGAGGACCGCCGGCACCAGCTGCTGATGGACCTGTCGCTGAACCTGCGGGCCATGATTTCGCAGCGGCTGGTGCCGTTCAAGGACCGCAAGGGCCGCATCCCGGCGGTGGAGCTGATGCTGAACTCGCCGCTGATCTCGGACCTGATCTTCAAGGGCGAGGTGCAGGAGATCAAAGAAGTCATGAAGCGCTCCAACGAGCAGGGCATGCAAACGTTCGACCAGGCGCTGTTCGACCTGCACGAGCGCGAGCTGATCTCCTACGAGGACGCCCTGCGCTTCGCCGATTCCGTCAACGACCTGCGCCTGCGCATCAAGCTCAATTCCAAGCTGTACGGCGGTGTGGCCGGCATCCACAAGGGCATCGAGCATCTGGGTCTGGCCGGCTAGCCGATGACGCTCGCCGGCCGCGTCGCCTGGATCACCGGTGCCGGCAGCGGCATCGGACTGGCGGCCGCGCGCGAACTCGCCGCCGCCAGCGCTGCGGTCGTGCTATCCGCCCGGCGCGCCGAGCCGCTGGCGCATGCGGCGGCGGCGCTGCGCGCGGCGGGCGCGCAGGCGCAGGAGGCGCCGCTGGACGTGACC
>JANWUU010000186.1 GCA_025057735.1 Burkholderiaceae bacterium | reverse complement strand
TTTCGACGCCGCCAGCCGCCGCGTGCCGGTGCTCGCCAACATCCGTCCCAGCGGCGACCGCTACCTGATGGAAGACTTTTACTACGCCGGCGGTCTGCCGGCGCTGCTCAAGCGCCTGCAGCCCTGGCTCCATCTGGAGGCCCTGACCGTCAACGGCCGCACGCTCGGCGAGAACATCGCCGATGCCCAAGTCCACGACGATGACGTTATCCGGCCGTTGCAGCGGCCCGTGTATGCCGAGGGGGCGCTCGCGGTGCTGCGGGGCAATCTCGCGCCCAATGGCTGCGTGATCAAGCCGAGCGCCTGCGCGCCGAAATTTCTGCGGCACCGCGGGCCGGCGCTCGTCTTCGACGATTACGAGACGCTGAAGCGCGCCGCGGAGGATCCCGACCTGGAGGTCACCGAGGACCACGTGCTGGTGCTGCGCTACGCTGGGCCGCTGGGCGGACCCGGCATGCCGGAATGGGGCATGTTACCGATCCCCACCAAGCTGCTGAAGCAGGGGGTGCGTGACATGCTGCGCATTTCTGATGCGCGCATGAGTGGGACGAGTTACGGCGCCTGCGTGCTGCACTGTGCGCCGGAAGCGTACGTGGGCGGCCCGCTTGCGCTGGTGCGCAACGGCGACCTCATTGAGGTGGATGTGCCCGCGCGACGCATTGAGCTGCTGGTCAGCGACGAGGAACTCGCGCGCCGGCGCTCGGCCTGGCAGCCGCCGCCGCCCCGCTACGAGCGCGGCTACGGTTGGATGTTCTCGCGGCATGTGCGGCAGGCCGATGAAGGATGTGACTTTGACTTCCTGGAGACCTCTTTCGGTGGCCCGGTACCGGAGCCAGCCATCTACTGAGACTGGCGGCGCATGCCGTTAGCATCGCGCCCGCATCGCATCTCGTTACGAACGCTGCCGTGAATGTGCTGAACAGACTCCTTGGAACGGCCTCGCATGAAGATCCCGATCCGGCGCAGCGGTTGCGCGCCGTTGCCGAACTGCCCCCGGAGGCGCCCGCGCTGGCGCGGCTGCTTGCTTCTGATCCCGCCGCAGAGGTGCGCGCGGCAGCGGCGCAGCGCTGCCGCGACCCGCAAGTGCTGGCAGTCGCCTGGGCGAATGAACAGGAGCCGCGCGTGCGCGCGGCGCTTGCTGTTGCGCTAGCGTGCCATGCGATGGACGAGGGGTTACAGCGAGAGGCGATCGCCGCGGTCGACAACGAGGAGGCGCTCGTTGAAATTGCGCTGCGAGCGGAGCGGGCCAGTGCACGCCTGGCCGCTGCTGAGCGCGTACAAGGCGAGGCGGCGCTGCGCCGGCTCTACGAAGGTGCCCGTGAGCGCGACCGCGGCGTTGCTCGTCTGGCGCGGCAACGGCTGGACTCTCTTGAGCGGCGCGCGCGCCAGGTCGCGGAAGCTGACGCGTTGCTGGCAGAGGCCGAAGCGCTTGCTTCGCGCCCCGGCCCGATCGTGATGACAGCGGTCGAATTAGATCGGCGCTGGCGGGCGCTGGCGCTGACCGATGACGCGGCGCGCGTGGCGCGCTGGGAGGAGGTGAGCGCGCGTCTGCGGGCGCGCTTCGAGCGCGAACTGGAGCAGCAGCGCGCGCGCGCCGCTTTTCAGCGGCGCGTGCAGGAGTGGCTGCAGGGCCTGCAACCGACGGCTGACCCGCAGGCGATCACTCAGCTGCAGGCGGAGTGCGAGGCGCTGCGCGCGCAGGCGCACGAGTGGCAGGACGACGCGGCGCTCGCGAGGCTCGCACAGGCGCAGCAGCAGCTTGCGCAGTGGGAACAGCTTGCGCCGGCGCTAGCGAGCGCCGAGGCGCTGGTGGCGGAGGCCGAGCGTTTGGCGGCGGGAACAGGAATCGACGACGCGCAACTGCCGCGCCGCTGGGCAGCGCTCGATCTGGCCGTGCGCACGCCGGAGCTGACGCGCCGTTTCGAGGCGGCGCTGCTCGTTATCGAGCGGCGGCGATTGGCGGTCGCGCGCGCTGCCGAGCAGGAAGCCGCGGCTGCCCGCCAGCGACTACACGCACAACTGCATGCGGCCGAGCAAGCGTTGGCGGCTGGTCAACTGCAGGCAGCGCGTGCCGCCGCCGACGAGGCGCGCGTGCTGCGCCGTGTGGCCGGTCAGTTGCCAAAGCCGACGCTGCAGCGGCTGGCGCGGGCCTTGCAGCAGCTGCGCGAGCTCGAACGCTGGCAGCACTTTGGGCAATTGACCGCGCGCCTCCAACTGTGCGAGCAGGCCGAGGCGCTTGGGCAGCAAGAACTTCCCCCGCCTGTGCTCGCGCGCGAGGTTCAACAATTGCGCGCGCAGTGGAAAAAGCTCGATGAGCAGCACGCTGGCGTGCCGAAATCGCTCTGGCAGCGCTTTGACGCCGCCTGTGAGAAAGCCTACGCGCCGGCAGCCCGCTATTTTGCCGAGCTGGCGGCGCGCCAGAAGGAAGCACGCGCGCGGCGCGAGCAATTTATCGAGGCTGCCGCGACTCGGGTGGCGACCTTGCTGACTGAACCGCGCGACTGGCGCGCATTAGAGCGCTGGCTGCGCGAAACCGAGGCGGCATGGCATGGATCCGAACTCGGCGGCGTAGAGCCGGCGATCTGGAAAGCACTCGATCGCCGACTGCGCGAGACGCTGGCGCCGGCGCGCGAGGCGCTCGCCGCCGCGCGGGCGCAGGCGAAGTCCGAGCGTATGGCCCTGGTCGAGCAGGCGCAGGCGATCGCTGCGCAGCCGCTCACGCGCGAGGCGCCTGCCCGTATCAAGGCGCTGCAGGCGCAATGGCAAGCGCAGGCCAAGCAGCTGCCGCTTTCGCCGCGCGATGAACGCGCGCTGTGGGAACAGTTTCGTGCTGTCTGCAATGCGGTGTTCGAAGCACGCGCGGCGCAACGCCGCGACAGCGAGCAGAAGCAGCAGGAGCGGCGGCACGCCTTCGAGGCGATCTGTGAGCGCCTAGAGGCGCTGGCGCGGGCCGAGGATGCCGACGAGGCCGCGCTGCGAGAGGCACGCCAGCAGGCGCAGCCGCAATGGGATGCGGCGGTGGCGCAGCACGGCGCGCCGCCTGCCGCTCTGCAGGGGCGTTTCCGTGCCGCGCGCGCTGCTTTGCAGGAGGCCTTGGCCGCCCGGGTCCAGAGGCAGGAAGATGCCCGGTGGCAAGCCGTGCTTGAAAAAGAACGGCTATGTACCGAGCTCGATGCATTGGTGCGTGACGATCGCGACGACGAAGCAGCGCGGGCGGCGATTGTTGCACGCTGGGCGCAAGTGCCAGCGGTCGGTGCCGCCGCTGAGCGGCGGCTTGTGGCGCGCCGGGACGCGGCGCTGGCTGCCTTAGCCCGGCTGCGGGAGGATTACGTTCGGGAGGATTATTTAGAGGACATGCAGCGCGCAGCGGAGGCGCGCCGAGACCTCTTGCTGGAGCTGGAGCTCCTGTTGGCTCTTGACTCACCACCGGACCTGCAGGCGCAACGGCTGGCCGTGCAGGCCAGACAGTTGCGCGAGCGCTTCAAGACCGGCGCCCGGCGCGGCGCGGGCAGCGCGCGCGATCTGCTGCTGGACTGGTGCGCGCTGCCGGGCATTGCCGAAGAGCGCGACCGGCAGCGCGTCGACCGCATTGTCGCGCTGCTCGTCCGACAGCAGGCGCAGTAATGGCTGCGCAACGCGCTTGCTAGCGACCGCGGAAATCGGCAGCGCGCCGGCGGCTGCATCGGCGGCTGGCTGTTGCGCACGCGCAGTGCGCCGGGCAGATCGAGGCGGGCCGCATCGGCATGAAACGCGCTGCGGCCGGTCGGATCGACGGCGGTGGTGATCGACAGCGCTGTCCCGGGGCTGTGCCCGCACGCGTTGGCCAGCTGCACGCTTACGTCGCGCATCACGATGCGTTCGGCGGTCAGCTTCACCAGCCGCAGGTCGCTGCCGCGTGCGTTGCGGGCCGTCCGGTCGTGGCCGCGGCAACGGCAGTCGTCCAGAGTCCCACGTATTCGAGCACGGACATTGGCACCGCTGCCGCACGGTGTGCGCGGCGGCGAAATCCTTTCTCGATTGGCGCCAGCGCCGCCTCTATCAAGCAGGCGCTCGAGGGTGTTGCGCCCGCAGATGCACTACGCCTGCACGATGTGTTGCGTGGCGAGTACGTTCCCGGCAGGCGATCGGAGTAACCCAAGCCGGGCAGCGTCCACTGCCAGCACGTGCTGCAAGCGCGCCGACTGCGGCAGCAGGAGCAGCCGGTTCGTGAAACCGTTCTGTGCTAACCCATGGGCCGACTGCAGGGGTGGCGCGTCTGGCGCAGCGGCGAGTACCAAAAAAAGCACCCTGCTGCCGAATACGGGCTCGCGTTCGACACGCCGTGTCCGGTCGGCAGGCAGCGCGCCGCGCAGCGGCTGCGCCGACCAAGCCGCTGCCGGCAGTGTGTGTGCACAATGCTGCGGGCGACTCCCGCTTAAGATCACGATCCCATCGTTGCGCTGCGGATCGGAGCGCCAAGCAGGGTTATGTCAGCGAGCAGGACGGCCAGCGATCGCGCCGTTCAAGCAGCGGGCGTTGCGCAGCGCCTCAGTTAGCCCATGCGCAACGTATCGTGGCGCCGCACGGTTGCAGGCACATGCAAACGCGCGGTGCGGCAAACGCGGCCGCGCCCAGAAACGCGGCGGCAGGCGAGCAGGCCGTGTTAGGCAGCGCGACGCGGGCGTCGCACTACCGAACACCTGTGCATGGCCTTGCCCCCTTGCGCTCTTACCCGGGAAGCGCGGGCCATTGCGCTGCTGCGTTGGCACCTGCGGGGAGAACGACTCCGGCTACCCCGGCGAGTCCAGGGTAGCCCGCGCAACCGTGGGCGGCCTGCTCACATTTGCCGGCGCGCGGTAGCGCGTGACGTCGATCTGGTGTTTGCGGATCAGCTCGAAGAGAGAGCGTCGGTTCTTGCCGGCAAGGCGGGCGGCCTGGCTCAGGTTGCCGCCGCTCGCATGCAGTAGCTGTTCCAGGAAACTGCGCTCGAAGTTGACGACAAGCTTCGCTTTGAGTTCCTGTAGAGACTGCTCCGGTAACTTGGCGCCGACCGCGCTTTCCGGTGCAAGATCCTCGGCCGTGATGAGCATGTTGGCGCTTTGGAGGGCGCGCGCCAGCGTTTGCCGCATCTCGTAGAGGTTGCCCGGCCAGTCATGCAACATCAACGACTGCAGCGCCGATGGCGTCAGCGCCGGAATCGGCCGCCCGGCCTGCGCGCATATCTGGACAACGAGATGGCGCGCCAGCCGAGGCAGATCTTCGCGACGCTCTCGCAGCGCGGGCATCCGGAGGATTTGCATCGCGCTGGCATGCTCGCCGGCCCGGTCCAATCCACGTTCCACCCACGCGGGCGAGGCCGCGGGGGCCATCGTCGCGACCAGGCGTATCCGGCGGCCGGCTGCGCGTTGCTCTTGCAACCACCGCGCGAGTCCTTCGCGTTTTGTCGCGGGCCAGAGATCGAGATCGGCGGCTATCACATAGCGAGCAGACAGCCTGGCATCGGCGGCCTGTCCGAGCTGCAGACGGCTCGGCAGTGAAAGCTCATCGTGATGTCGCACTAGAAGTGGGTCGGTATCGCCCGCCACGCCCGCGAGGGCGCGCGCCAGCGCTGTCCGGCCGCAGCCGCGCTCGCCGATGATGGCGACGTCGGCGCCCGTGCGGGCCAGACGCGGCAGTCTCACCAGCAGGGCGTTCAGCGCCCGGTTTGAGCTCGTGAGCGTGGTTTCCTCCGATCCCAGCCACGGCACCCCCGCCTCGGCCGGTGCTGCG
>JANWUU010000062.1 GCA_025057735.1 Burkholderiaceae bacterium | reverse complement strand
CCGCTCGTGGGTAAAGAACCGCGGGGTGCCGCACGATCAGTTCGACGGCCGTCCCGTCATCGGCATCTGCAACACCTACTCCGAGCTGACGCCGTGTAACTCGCATTTCCGCACGCTGGCCGAGCACGTGAAAGCGGGCGTATGGGAGGCCGGCGGCTTTCCGCTCGAGTTTCCGGTCATGTCGCTCGGCGAGACGCTGCTGCGGCCCACCGCCATGCTGTACCGCAACCTGGCGAGCATGGACGTCGAGGAGTCGATCCGTGGCAATCCGATCGACGGCGTGGTGCTGCTGATGGGCTGCGACAAGACCACGCCGGCGCTGCTGATGGGGGCGGCGAGCGTGGACTTGCCCACGATCGGCGTCTCCGGCGGGCCGATGCTGTCGGGCTGGTACAAGGGCGAACGCATCGGCTCCGGTACCCACGTGTGGTCGCTGTCGGAGGACCTGCGCGCGGGCCGCATCAGCGAGGCAGAGTTCCACGAGGCGGAAAGCTGCATGCACCGCTCGCACGGACACTGCATGACGATGGGCACCGCCTCCACGATGGCTTCTATGGTGGAGGCGCTCGGCGTCGGGTTGCCCGGCAATGCCGCTTACCCCGCCGTCGACGCGCGTCGCAACCTGCTGGCCCGCATGGCCGGACGCCGCATCGTCGAACTGGTCAAGCAGGACGTGCGGCTGTCGCACATCCTGACGCGGCAGGCGTTCGAGAACGCCATCCGCGTCAATGCCGCCATCGGCGGCTCGACCAACGCGGTCATCCACCTGATCGCGATCGCGCGCCGCATCGGCGTGCCGCTGACGCTGGACGACTGGGACCGGCTGGGCCGCGGCGTGCACACGCTGGTCAACCTGATGCCGAGCGGCAAGTACCTGATGGAGGACTTCTGCTACGCGGGCGGGCTGCCGGCGGTGATCCGCGAGCTGGGCGAAGCCGGGCTGCTGCACAAGCGCGCGCCGACGGTCAACGGCAAGACGATCTGGGAAAACTGCAAGGACGCGCCGAACCATAACCGCGACGTGATCATGCCGTTCGCCAGGCCATTCAAGCGCAATGCCGGCATTGCGGTGCTGCGCGGCAACCTCGCGCCGGATGGCGCGATCATCAAGCCGTCGGCGGCCACGCCGCGGCTGATGAAGCACCAGGGGCGCGCGGTGGTGTTCGAGGACATCGAGGATTTCCACCGCCGCATCGACGATCCGAAGCTGAAGATCGACGCCAGCGACGTGCTGGTGCTGAAGAACTGCGGGCCCAAGGGATACCCGGGCATGGCCGAGGTGGGCAACATGCCCTTGCCGCAGCGGCTGCTGAAGCGCGGCATCACCGATATGGTGCGCATCTCGGATGCCCGCATGAGCGGCACCGCGTACGGAACGGTGGTGCTGCACGTCGCCCCGGAGGCGGCCGCCGGCGGGCCGCTGGCGCTGGTGCGCGACGGCGACCTGATCGAACTGGACGTGCCGCGGCGACGCCTGCATCTGCACGTCAGCGACGAGGAACTCGCGCGCCGGCGCGCGCAGTGGAAGCCGCCCAAGCCGCCGCTGGCGCGCGGTTACTGGAAGCTGTACGTCGAGCACGTCAACCAGGCCCACGAGGGGGCCGACTTCGATTTCCTGGTCGGCAAGAGCGGCGCCTTCGTGCCGCGCGACAACCATTGACGACGATGGCACGCTTCCTGGTCACCGACTACGACTTCCCGGACCTGGAGCTGGAGCGGCGCCTGTTCCGCGAGGCCGGCATGGAACTGGTGGAGGCACAGTGCCGCACCGAGCAGGACGTGATCGACGCCGCGGCGGGGTGCGACGGACTGCTGGTGCAGTATGCGCCGGTCAATGCGCGCGTGTTTGCGGCGCGGCCGCAGATCCGCATCGCCAGCCGCTACGGCGCCGGTTACGACACGATCGACGTCGCCGACGCGCGCGCCTACGGCGTCTGGGTGGCGAATTCGCCCGACTACGGGGTGGGGGAGGTCGCCACGCACGCGCTCGCCATGGCGTTGGCACTGCTGCGGCATTTGCCGCAGTACGACCGCGACGTGCGCGCCGGCCGTTGGCACTACACCACCCCCGGTCCGATCCGGCGCGCCTCGGAGCTGACGCTGGGCATCGTCGGGCTGGGCCGCATCGGCAAGCGCATGGCGCACGTGGCGCGCAACGTGTTCGCGCGCGTCATCGCCTGCGATCCGTACCTGATCGACGGCGACTTTCCGGCCTATGTGCAGCGCGTCGATCTGGAGGCGCTGTGCGCGCAGGCCGACGTGGTCTCACTGCACGTGCCGCTGACCGACGAGACGCGCGGGCTGTTCGGCGCCCGCACGTTGGCGCGTATGCGGCGCGGGGCCATCCTTATCAACACCGCGCGCGGCGCGGTGGTGGACATCGACGCCCTGCTGGCGGCGCTGGAGGCCGGCGCGCTGGACGGGGCGGCGCTCGACGTCCTGCCGCAGGAGCCGCCGCCGGCGGGCCACCCGCTGCTGGCGCATCCGCGCGTGCTGCTCAGCCCGCACGCGGCGTTCTACTCGGAGGCGGCGGAGGTGGAGCTGCGGCGCAAGGCGGCGCAGAATCTGATCGACTGGGCGCGCACCGGGCGCCCGCGCTATGTGGTGGTGGAAGGACGCAACGGGATCGGAAGATAGATGGCGTCGGTCACGATCAGCAACGTGCAGAAGTTCTTCGGCGGAACGCACGTCATCCGCGGTGTCAGCATCGACATCGCCGACGGCGAGTTCGCGGTGCTGGTAGGGCCATCGGGCTGCGGCAAGACCACGCTGCTGCGCATGATCGCCGGGCTGGAGGAGATCACCGAGGGCGAAATCCGCATCGGCACCAAGGTGGTCAACCGGGTCCCGCCCAAGGAGCGCGACATCGCGATGGTGTTCCAGAACTACGCGCTCTACCCGCACATGAAGGTGCGCGACAACATGGCCTTCAGCCTGCTGCTGGCCAAGCGCCCGAAAGAGGAAATCGAGGCGCGCGTGAACAAGGCCGCCGGCATCCTGGGGCTGACCGAGCTGCTGGACCGCTATCCGCGCCAGCTCTCCGGCGGGCAGCGGCAGCGGGTGGCGATGGGCCGCGCGATCGTGCGCGAGCCGCAGGTTTTCCTGTTCGACGAACCGCTGTCCAATCTGGATGCCAAGCTGCGCGTGCAGATGCGCACCGAGATCAAGGCGCTCCACCAGCGCTTGCAGACCACCTCGGTGTACGTCACGCACGACCAGATCGAGGCGATGACGATGGCCGACAAGATCGTCGTGATGAACGCCGGCCGCGTCGAGCAGATCGGCACGCCGCTGGCGTTGTACGACGACCCCGCCAACCTGTTCGTTGCCGGTTTCATCGGCTCCCCGGCGATGAACTTCCTGCCGGGGCGCATCGCCGACGGCGCGGTCGTGGTCGGCGAAGGCGTGCGCATCGAGGCGCCGCGCGGTGCGCCGGTCGCCGCGGGCGCCGAGGTAATCGTCGGCGTGCGGCCCGAGCATCTGAGCGTCACCGCCGACGGCGGCGTGCCAGCGGAGGTGGTGGTGGTCGAGCCGACCGGTGCCGACACGCAGATTTTCTGCCGCGTCGCCGGGCGCGACGTCACGGCCGTGGTGCGCGAGCGGCACGCCTTTCATCCGGGCGAGGTCGTGCGCCTGCGCCCGCAACTGACCTACCTGTTCGACCCCGCGAGCGGGACCCGGCTCGCATGACCGCAGCGAACATCGCCCACTGAGAAGGAGGAAGGAGACATGAGCGGCATCAAACGGCGAGACGTACTGAAACTGGCGGCCGGTGTGGCGGCGGGTTTGCCGCTGGCGGCCGAGGAGGCCGCCGCCCAGGCCAAGGGCGCCGCGCCGGCGTTCACCTACCGGCCGGAGAAGAACGCGCGCCTGCGCGTGCTGCGCTGGAAGCGTTTCGTGCAGGGCGACGAGGACGCCTTCATGGCCAACGTCAAGAAGTTCACCGAGAAATTCGGCGTCGAAGTGCGCGTCGACAACGAGGGCTGGGAGGATGTGCGACCGAAGGCGGCGGTGGCCGCCAACGTCGGCAGCGGACCGGACATCATCTACGGCTGGTTCGACGACCCGCACCAGTACCCGGACAAGCTGGTCGACCTCAGCGACGTCGCCAACTACCTGGGCGCGAAGTACGGCGGCTGGTACGACGTCTGCCGCACGTACGGCATGCGCGACGGCAAATGGATCGGACTGCCGCTGGGGGCGGCCGGCGCCACCTTCGTGCACCGCATCAGCCACGTCGAGGCGGCTGGCTTCAAGCAGTTTCCGAAGGACACCGCCGGCTTCCTCGAGCTGTGCAAGGCGCTGAAGGCGAAAGGCACGCCGGCCGGCTGCGCGCTCGGCAACGCGGTGGGCGACGGCAACTCGTGGTGCCACTGGGTGCTGTGGGCCTTCGGCGGCCGCCTGGTGGACGAGAAAAACAACGTCGTGATCAATAGTCCGGAGACGATTCGCGCGCTGGAGTACGCGAAGGAGCTGTATGCGACCTTCGTGCCCGGCACGCTGTCCTGGCTCGATCCGAACAACAACAAGGCATTCCTCGACGGCCAGATCTCGCTGACCAACAACGGCATCTCGATTTACTACGCCGCCAAGAACGCACAGGATCCAAAGGTGCGCGAAATCGCGGCCGACATCGGGCATGCTAACTACCCGATCGGTCCCGCAGGGAGGCCGACGGAGCTGCACCTGTTCACGCAGGCCATGGTCTTCCGCTACACGAAGTTTCCGAACGCCGCCAAGGCGTTCGTCGCCTTCATGATGGAAAAAGAGCAGTACGAACCGTGGCAGCAGGCGGCCATTGGCTACATCACGCAGCCGCTACGGGCGTACGAGGCGAACCCGGTGTGGACCGTCGATCCGAAGCACACACCGTACCGCGACTGCGTGAAGAACATGACGCACCACGGCTATGCCGGCACGCTCGGGTACGCCTCGGCGGCGGCGATGGCCGATTTCATCGTCGTCAACATGGTGGCGGAGGCCGCCAGCGGCGCGCGCTCGCCGAAGGAAGCGGCTGAGCGCGCCGCCGCGCGGGCGATGCGCTACTACAAGGTGTAAGCGGCAGATCGCGCCCACCCGCGGCGCCGCATGGCGCCGCGGGCTTTCGCAAAGGAAATCGGTGTGATGTCATTTCTGCAGCGGCTGCAGGACAACCGCAACGCGCTGGGGCTGCTGTTCATGCTGCCGGCCGGCACGCTGCTGTTGCTGTTCCTGACCTATCCGCTCGCGCTCGGTCTCTGGCTTGGCTTTACCGACGCCAAGATCGGCCGCCCCGGCCAGTTCATCGGCTGGGACAACTTCGCCCATCTGGCGCGCGACAGTGTGGCGCTGCTGTCGCTATTTAACACGCTGTTTTACACGGCGGTGGCAAGCGTCCTGAAGTTTGCGCTCGGCCTGTGGCTGGCGCTGCTGCTGAACAAGCACCTGCCGTTTAAGGCCTTCATCCGCGCCATCGTGCTGCTGCCGTTCATCGTGCCGACGGCGCTGTCGGCGATCGCCTTCTGGTGGCTGTACGACGCCCAGTTCTCGGTCATTTCCTGGACGCTGACC
>JANWUU010000054.1 GCA_025057735.1 Burkholderiaceae bacterium | reverse complement strand
GCCCGGACCGGCTGGAAGACCTGATCGCGTTGAACGCGCTGTTCCGCCCCGGCCCGATGGACCTGATCCCGGACTTCGTCGAGCGCAAGCACGGCCGCCAGCGCGTCGAGTACCTGCACCCGCGCATCGAGCCGATCCTGGCGGAGACGTACGGTGTGATGGTCTATCAGGAGCAGGTCATGCGCATCGCGCAGGAGGTGGCCGGCTACTCGCTGGGCGGCGCCGACCTCCTGCGGCGGGCGATGGGCAAGAAGAAGCCCGAGGAGATGGCCAAGCAACGCTCGGTGTTCATCGCCGGGGCACGCGAGCGCGGCGTGGCGGAGAACGTCGCCACGCAGCTGTTCGACCTGATGGAGAAGTTCGCCGGCTACGGGTTCAACAAGTCGCACAGCGCCGCCTACGCGCTGCTCGCCTACCAGACCGCGTACTTCAAGGCCCATTTTCCGGCCGCCTTCATGGCCGCCAACCTGTCGGCGGTGATGGACGACACCGACAAGGTCAAGGAACTGATCGACGACTGCCGGGCGCTGGGCCTGACGATCGAGGCGCCGGACATCAATGCCGGCGCCTGGCGTTTCGAGCCGATCGACGCGCGCACGATCCGCTACGGGCTGGGCGCGGTCAAGGGCACCGGCCGAGGCGCGATCGAGGCCGTCGTCGCCGCGCGCGCGCGCGGCGGCCCCTTTGCATCGCTGCCGGATTTCTGCGCGCGCGTGGACCGGCAAGTGGTGAACCGGCGCGTGGTCGAGGCGCTGGTGCGCGCCGGGGCGTTCGACCGCCTCGATGCGGACCGCGCGAAGCTGTTGGCCAGTGTCGGGCGCGCCCTGGAGGCGGCCGAACGGGCGGCCGCCGCCGCCGGCCAGGCGAGCCTGTTCGCGGAGGCGGGCGGACCACAGGCGGCGGCCTTTGAGTACGTGCCGGCGCGGCCGTGGAGCGGGCGCGAGCGGCTGGCCAACGAGAAACTCGCGCTCGGCTTTTATCTAAGTGGCCATCTGTTCGCCGAGTACGAGGCGGAGGCGCGCAAACTGGCGCCGACGCGGCTGGCGGACGTGCGGCAGGCGCGCGAACAGGTGCGGCTGGCCGGCATCATCGTCGCCGCGCGCACGCAGAACACGCGTCGGGGCCGCATGGGGGTGGTGCTGCTCGACGACGGCAGCGCGCAACTGGAGCTGATGGTGTTCTCCGAGCTGTACGACCGCAAGCGCGCGCTGCTCAAGGAGGACGCGCTGGTGTTCGTCATCGGCCGCGTGCGCGTCGACGAGCAGAACCAGCGCCTGTCCGTGAGCGCGGAGGACATCATGGACCTGGCCGAGGCGCGGGCGCGCGCGGCAGCGCGGCTGCGCATCGAGCTGGACGGGGCGGTCGACCCGGCGCGGCTGAAGCGCGCGCTGGCGCCGTACCGCGTCGGCAACGGCAACGGCGAGGCGACCGGCTGCCGCATCGTGCTCGCCTACCGCAACCGCGAGGCCGTGGCCGACCTGGCGCTCCCGGACGAGTGGCGCGTGCGGCCGGAGGAGGCCCTGCTCGACGAACTGCGTCAGCAGCCGCGCGTGCGCGCGGCCGCGTTCGCCTACGGTTGAGCGGGCGCGCGCCCCAAGTCAGTGAGGAGGACCCGATGCGGATCGCCGAAGGCTTTGCCGGGGCGGTGGGCAATACGCCGCTGATCCGGCTGACGGCGCTGAGCCGCGAAACCGGCTGCGAGATTCTCGGCAAGGCCGAGTTTCTGAATCCAGGCGGTTCAGTCAAGGACCGCGCGGCGCTGTACATCCTGCAGGATGCCGAGCGGCGCGGCCTGCTCGCTCCCGGCGGCGTGGTCGTAGAGGGCACTGCTGGCAACACCGGCATTGGACTGGCGCACCTGTGCGCGGCGCGCGGCTACCGCTGCGTAATCGTGATTCCGGACAACCAGTCGCCGGAAAAAATGGACCTGCTGCGCGCGCTTGGCGCCGAGGTACGTCCGGTGCCGCCGAAGCCGTATGCCGATGACGACAATTACCAGAAGGTCGCGGCGCGGCTGGCGGCCGCGACACCGCGCGCGATCTGGGCCAACCAGTTCGACAATGTGGCCAACCGGCAGGCGCACTATGAAACGACTGGGCCGGAGATCTGGCGCGACACCGCCGGCCGCGTCGATGCATTCGTCGCCGCCGTCGGCACCGGCGGCACCTTGGCCGGCGTGGCCCGGTATCTCAAAGAACGCAAGCCGCAGGTGCGCATCGTGCTGGCCGATCCGCAGGGCAGCGCGCTGTTCAACTGGGTGAAGACGGGCGAGCTGAAGGCCGAAGGCAGCTCGATCACCGAAGGCATCGGCACCACGCGCGTCACCGCCAATCTCGAAGGCACGCCGATCGACGATGCGGTGTGCATCGACGATCCGACCTGTGCGGCCATGGTGTACCGACTGCTGCGCGAGGAAGGCCTGTTCGTCGGCGGCTCCACCGGCATCAACGTCGCCGCCGCGGTGCAGGTGGCGCGCACACTTGGCCCCGGCCACACGATCGTGACGATCCTGTGCGACAGCGGCCGCACGTACATGAAGCGTCTGTTCAATCCGGACTGGCTGCGCGAGCGCGGACTGTCG
>JANWUU010000393.1 GCA_025057735.1 Burkholderiaceae bacterium | reverse complement strand
GCCGTGTGGTGCGCGAGATGGATGCGCAGGGCGCGCTGCTCATCGGGGTCGATCTGATCAAGGACGAAGCGACGCTTCACGCCGCCTACGATGATGCGCTGGGTGTGACGGCTGCCTTTAACCGCAACGTGCTGAACCATGTGAACCGGCTGCTTGGCAGCGATTTCGACGTGCGCGACTGGGAACACGTGGCAGTGTTCGATGCGCGCGCCTCGCGCGTCGAAATGCACCTGAAGGCGCGGCGACGGGTTACGGTGCGATTTCCCGGCGGCGAACGTACGTTCGCCGCCGCAGAGCGCATTCACACGGAGAACTCGTATAAATACAGCGCCGCGGGTTTCGCGGCGCTGCTCGAAGAGGCCGGCCTGTCCGCGTCAGATGTCTGGCTGGACAGCGGCCGGCGGTTTGCTACGTTCGTCGCGAACGCGACGGGCGGACGTAGTAATCCGCTTAGATGAAAAGGAAGGCGGCGTGACCGCCACCTACGTAAGCAAGCTCGACGGCCGCGAGTTCCCGCAGCGCCTCCGCTTTCTCGGCTTGCGGCTCGGCGGCCTCCACGACTTGCTCGTTGATCAGTTCGACGTTGGCGATGGTGTTCATCTCTCGACTCCGACTGCTGTGTGTTGTTGAAGGACTTTCAAGCGCTCGCGTTTGGTCCGCGATCGGCGCGATGGTGTTTTAAGATGCGCCGCAAGTGGGATAGCCGATTTCGGTTATCCGGGGAGGTCCGATGAACGAGGCGGTCGCCCGGCTGGAGGAATTCGCGGCGCGCGCGGCAGCGGCCGACCTCGATGAGACCGTCGCCGTTCTTAACGACCTGCACCGCCACCTGCAGCGCGCGTTGGCCGGTGCGGAGCCGGAGGCTGGCGCGCTCTACGCCGCCGCCACGCAGCTTTTGAAGCGCCTGCCGGGCGATCTGGGAGGCGCTCCGCGGGTCGAGTGCCTGCTGGACCTCGCGCAGGCCGCGTATCTGAACGGTCAATCGTTTGCGGCGCTTGCGCCCCTGGAGCAGGCAGTCGGCCTCGCGCGCAGGACGGACCGGGTCCTGCTGCGCCGGGCGTTGACCTTTTACGGCGCGCTGCTCGCCGATACGGGCAACGTGCCGGGCGCGATCGAGAGTCTCGCCGAAGCGCTCGATCTCGCGATCGCGTTAAACGACATCCAAGCGGAAGCCGGCGTCTGGAACAACCTCGGCGCTGCATACATCTACGTCGGCCAGTATGGGGATGCGATTGCCTGTCTGCACCGCGTGCTCGCACTGGCGGAGACCCATCCGGCGCTGCACTTCACCCGCCCGGCTGCCTGGACCAACATCGCGCTCGCCTGCCTGCACATCGAGCAGCACGCGCGCGGGCTGCGGGCGGCGAACGCCGCCGTCACTGCCCTGCCGGACCCGAAGACCGCAAGCGAACTTCACATCCGCGTGCTGGCGGAGACTCACTACACGCGCCTGCTGCTGGAGGTGGAGGGGCTGCAGACCGCCAAGGTCCGCTGCGAGATCGCCAAGCGCTATGCCAAGGCCTCGCGCTCGGAGCGCAACGAATTGATGGCCGCTATCGCCGAGGGGCTGTACGAAGTGCATGCCGGCATGGTGGACGTCGGGCTTTCGCGGCTGTCGCAGGCGCTGGAGCGCGCGCGGACTTTCAAGGGCATCCTGCGCGACGCCCTGATCGCGATGGTCAAGGGCTACGAGGTGGCCGGAAAGCCCGACATGGCGCTGGTTTGCCTGCGCGAGTTGATGCTGCATACCAAGCAGGTGCAGCAGGAGAACGCGCTGCGCCACCACCGGCTGCATCTGGAGCGTCTCGAGCGCCGGCAAGCGGAGGAGGAGGCTGCCGCTCCCGAGGTGGTGATGGAACGGCGCGAGCAGTCGCTGCGCGGGCAACTGGCGGAACGGGTGGCGCAGCAGGAGTTGATGCGCTCGCGCATCGAGCTGCTGGAGCGGCTGGCCGTCACCGCCGAGCTGCGCGACGACGCCACCGGCGAGCATTCCTACCGCGTGGGGCGCTTGGCGGCGCTGCTCGCGCAGGAACACGGCTGCGACGAGCAGACCTGTTTCATGATCGACCTAGCCGCGCGGCTGCACGACATCGGCAAGATCGGCATTCCGGACGGCATCCTGCTGAAACCGGACCTTTTAAGCGCGGCGGAGCGGCAGATCATGCAGACCCACACCACGGTCGGCGCAGAGCTGCTTGCGAAAAGCGAAATTCCGCACATGCGCATGGCCGAGGAGATTGCCCGTTTCCATCACGAGTGGTGGAATGGCGCCGGTTATCCGTTCGGCATCGGCGGCACCGCGATCCCGCTGGCGGCGCGCATCACGGCCCTGGCCGACGTCTTCGATGCGTTGACGCACCGCCGCCCGTACAAGGAGGCGTGGCCGGTGGCGCGCGCGTTAGAGGAAATCGCCCGTCTGCGCGGCCAGCAGTTCGACCCCCACCTGACCGATCTTTTCCTCGCCTTGATCCCGCGCCTGCAGCGCAAGGTCGGCGATCTGGACGAGTACCTGGCGCAGGCGGCGTGCCAGTCGCCGTTCATCCAGGCGCGGCAGAAGATCGCCGCCACGCTGCGGCAGTTCAGCGGCGGACGCTTCGACGATCAGCGCTGAACGGCGGGCGGCGCGGCGACGCTAGGTGCCGCCGAGGGCGCCGCCGTCCGCGCCGGTTCGGGCGGCGCAACGCCCAACCGGACGATGCGGTCGACCGCCCGCACCGTCTCCGGCCGATGACTGACGAGGACCAGACCCAGACCCAGGCGGCGCAGCTGTTCCGTGACGGCGGACTCCAGCGCGAGGTCAAGCTGGTCGAACGCCTCGTCCAGAAACAGGATCTGCGGCCCCCGGTAGAGCGCCCGCGCCAGCAGGATGCGCTGTTTCTGGCCGGCGGAGAGGGCATGCGCGAGGCTGCCGACCATCGTGTTGTACTGCATCGGCATAGCTTCGATCTCGCGGTCGATCATCGCCGCCCGCGCGCACGCCCGCACACGGGCCGGATCGTGGTTCGGGTCGAAGAAGCTGATGTTGTCCTCGATCGTGCCGACGAACAGCTGATCGTCGGCGAGCACCACGCCGATGCGGCTGCGCAGCGCCGCCCGATCCCATTCGCGCACGTCGCGGCCGTTGGCCGTCAACACGCCCTCCGTGCGGTCGAGCAGCCCGATCAGAACCTTGACCAGCGTGGTCTTGCCGCACCCCGACGGACCGACGATCGCCACCGTCTCGCCTGGCTGCACGCTGAAATCGACGTTGCGGAACACCGGTCCTTCGGCGCCGTACGCGAATGCGAGACCCCGGGCTTCCAGCTTGAGCAGGCCGGGCGGCGCGTGTGCGCCGCTGGAAGCCGCCTCCGGCGCGGCGAGCGCAATGTCGGCGATGCGCTCGGCATGCAGGTCCAGCATGCGGAATTCGATCGCCTTGTCCACCAGGTTGTTGATGCGCGTGATGAACAGCAGCTTGAAGGCGAGAAAGCCGAACAGCATGCCGACCGAAAAGCGGCCGTCCATCACCAGCAGCGCCGCCAGCCAGATCACCGCCACGTTCTCCAGGCCGAAGATCAGGCCGTTGACCGCGCGGTGCGCGATCGTGATCGCCTGCGCACGCACGCCGGCGTTGGTGTGTTCGACGATTAGGTTGTTGTAGGCGGCACGGCGCTCCGCTTCGCGCAGGTTGAGCTTGATCGCCAGCATGCCGCGCAGCGTCTCGATGAAATGCGTGTTCGAGCGCGCCTCGTGCACCAGTTGTTCGTCGGCGGCGCGCCGCTGCGGACCGTAGAAAGCCCAACGCGCCACGCCGTAGGCCGCACCGGCCGACACCACGATGGCGGTCAGCAGCGGGCTGTACCAGAGCATCACCGCCAGGGTCAGGACGACCATCGCGCCGTCGATCGCCGTCTCCACGAAGGTCAGGGTGAGCGTGCGCTGAATCGCGTCCACGCTGCGGAAGCGCGAGACGATGTCGCCGATATGGCGCTTTTCGAACCACGACAGCGGCAGCCGCAGCAGTTGCCCGAACAGGGAATCCAGCAGCCGCAGGTTCAGATGCGTCGACAGGTACACGCTCAGCCAGGCGCGCACCGCCGTCACCGCGACCTGCATCAGCACGAGCAGCGAGAAACCGATGCCCAGCACCGTCAGCAGGTCGCGGTCGCGTCCGACCACCACGCGGTCGACCACCAGCTGGACGAAGAACGGCGCGGCTACGGCGAACACTTCCAGCACGAGGGACAGCAGCAGGATCTGCGCGATCGCGCTGCGTTGGCCGGCCACCGCGCTCAGCAGTTGCCAGGCCGAGATGCGCTGCCGCTCGTCGCGCGGCCGGAAGCCCGGCGCCGGCTGCAGTTCCATCGCCACGCCGGTGTAATGGCGCGACGCCTCCTCGAGCTTCATCACGCGCTTGCCGACGGCCGGGTCGTGCACGGTGATACGGTCGCCGCGCACGGCCGTCAGGACGACGAAGTGATTCATGTCCCAGTGCAGGATCGCCGGCAGGCGCAGCTGGCCGAGCGCCGACAGCGGTGCCTGCACGCCGCGCGCCGACATCTGCATCGACTGCGCCAGCTCGGCGATGTGTTTCAGCGTCACGCCGCGCAGCGAGGGCGTCAGGCGTTGTCGCAGTGCAGCCAGGTCGGTGCGCAGGCCGTGGTAGCCGGCGATCATCGCCACGCAGGCGATGCCGCACTCGGGGGCCTCCGCCTGCAGGATCAGCGGGACGCGCTGGCGCAACAGCATCAGAGCAGGCGGCTGCGCAGTTCGAGCACCGGCTCGAACACCCACTCGAACACGGTGCGCTTCTCCAGCAGGATGTCGGCGCCGAGCGTCATCCCGGGTTTCAGCGGCATCTCCTGCCCGCCGGCGCGCACCGTCTGGCTTTCCAGCTTCACGTCCACCCGGTAGACGGGCTCGCGCGCGGTCATCGGGCCGACCTTCTCGCCCGGCGACCACACGGTGCGGCTCACCGCCTCGACCACCCCGCGGTACTGCCCGAACCGCTGGAACGGAAAGGCGTCGTAGCGCAGCACCACCTCGTTGCCGGGCTGGATGAAGCCGGCCGCCCGCGTCGGCACCAGCAGGTGCGCCCGCAGCCCGCTGCCTTTCGGCAGGATGGTGGCGAGCGCAGTCTCCGCCGCCACCGACTCGCCGCGCGCGACCGCAATATTGGTGACGGTGCCGGCAATCGGCGCGCGCACCAGGGTCTCGCGCCGCGCCTCCTGCTGCACGCGCGAGGTCTGCAGTTCGCTGCGCTTGCGCTCCAGCTGGTCGATCTGCTGGCGCAGTTTCAGGTCCACGGCCGCGAGCTCCGCGCGCACCGACAGCAGGTCGCGCTCCAGCGCCGCGCGCTGTCGCCGCAGCGTCTGCAGCTTGACCTGCTGCTCGAGCAGGTCGTTGCGTTTCTGGATCAGCGCGGATTCAGATAAGAACTTGTCCGCGACGAGCTTCTCGGTGCGCGCCACCTCGTCGCGTGCCGACGCGACGCGCGCGGCCTGCAGCCGGATCTCGCTGTTGGACTGTTCCATTTCTGCGCGCAGCGTGGCCATCCGTCCGCGCAGCTGGTCGGCCTGCTGGCGGGCCAGAAGGCGAGCCGAGCGCAGCTCGCTCTCCAGCGACTGCTGCTGTTGCTCCAGCTCGCGCTGCACGAGCTCGGAGGTGGTACCGGCGGCGGTGGCGCGGTCCAGCGAGATGCGCGCGATCGGCGCGCCGGCCTCCACCTCGTCGCCTTCCTTGACGAGCAGCTCGACCACCGTGCCGGCGTCCGAGGCGAGCAGGCGCGCCGCCCCTGCGTCGAGCGCCAGAAACCCTTCCACCCGCTCGCGCCGCGTGTATTCGCCCCAGAAGGCGAAGACGACGAGCGCGACGGCGAACGCTGCTGCCAGCGCCGTGAACACCCAATAGGGGACGGGGCGGGCGATGGAGACCGCACCCAGCAGTTTCTCGCGCTGGGCGTCGATCGCTTCCTGGCGGAACAGTTGACGCATGCGGCTTCGATGGCGCGGCGCGATTATCGGCCAGCGCCGCGCACCGGCGCCGTGCGGCGGCCGGCCCTCACGCGACGACGCGCACGCGCGGCGCGCCGGGCGCCAGGTGCCCGATCACCGACGCGCGCGCGAATCCCTCGG
This sequence comes from Burkholderiaceae bacterium, assembly GCA_025057735.1. The sequence continues at coordinate 700 of JANWUU010000393.1, read as the reverse complement.
CGCGAAAGAGCGCGAGCACGTCGTCGACGGCCTGCGGCGCGCACGCGACCAGCAGGCCGCCGCTCGTCTGCGGGTCGGTCAGCAGCGTGCGGCTCGCGTCGTCCACACCCTCTAATTGCACGTCGTGGCCATAGCCGGCCCAGTTGCGTGCCGAGGCGCCGGTGGCGAATCCGCGCGCAAGCAGCGCCTGCACGCCCGGCAGCAGCGGCACGTCGGCCAGGCGGATCTGCGCCGCCAGGTTCGAACCGCGGCAGATTTCCAGCAGATGACCGAGCAGGCCAAAGCCGGTGACATCGGTCAGCGCGTGCACCTGCGCCATCTGACCCAGCCGCCGGCCCGGCGTATTCAGCTGCGTGGTGGTGGCGATCATCTCGCGATAGAGGGCGTCTTGCAGCGCCCCCTTCTTGAGTGCGGCCGAGTAAATGCCGACGCCGAGCGGCTTGCCCAGGACCAGCACGTCGCCGGCGCGCGCGCCGGCGTTGCGCTTGACCTGATCCGGGTGCACGAGACCGAGCACGACCAGCCCGTAGATCGGCTCGACCGAATCGATCGTATGGCCGCCGGCGATCGGGATGCCGGCGGCGGTGCACACCGCTTCGCCACCCGCGATGATCTGGCGGATCACCGGCAGCGGCAATTTCTCCACCGGCATCGCCACCAGGGCCAGCGCGAGGATCGGCGTGCCGCCCATCGCGTAGAC
>JANWUU010000357.1 GCA_025057735.1 Burkholderiaceae bacterium | reverse complement strand
CAAGACCCTGCGCTGGGCCTCGCAGGGCGACCCGCAGACGGCCGATCCCTACTCGCAGAACGAGCTGCTCACCAACCTGTTCTCGCAGCAGGTGCACGACACGCTGGTGATGCGCGACAAGGAGCTGCGCATCGTGCCGGGACTGGCAACCTCGTGGACGCAAAATGGCCTGGTGTGGCGCTTCACCTTGCGCCGTGGCGTGAAGTTCCACGACGGCACGCCGCTGACGGCCGACGATGTCGTGTTCTCGTTCGAGCGCGCCAGCCATCCGAACTCGCAGATCCGCCAGTACGCGCTGCCGGTCGGCAAGCCGCGCAAGATTGACGATTTCACGGTCGAGTTCGTGCAGGACAAGCCGAACCCGATCACGCTGGAGCACGCCGCCGCGGTGTTCATCATGAGCAAGGCCTGGGCCGAGAAACACAAGGTCGAACGGCCACTCGACTTCAAGAACAAGGAAGAAACCCACGCCTCGCGGCACGCGATGGGCACCGGACCGTTCCGGCTGGTATCGCGCGAGCCGGGCGTGCGCACCGTCCTGCGCCGCAATCCGCACTGGTGGGGCAAGTTCGAAGGCAACGTCGAGGAGATCGTCTACACGCCGATCGCCTCCGACGCCACGCGCGTGGCCGCGCTGCTGTCCGGGCAGGTCGATTTCATCCTCGATCCGCCGCCGCAGGACCTGACGCGGCTGCGCAACACGGCCGGGATCAAGGTGGTCGACGGCATGGAGAACCGCGTGATTTTTTTCGGCTTCGACCAGAACCGCGACGAGCTGCTGTACTCGAACGTCAAAGGCCGCAATCCGTTCAAGGACCGGCGCGTGCGGCAGGCCGTCTATCACGCGATCGACATCGAGGCGCTGCGCACCCGCACGATGCGCGGGGCGGCGGTTCCGACCGGCGGCATCACGCCCTCCATCCTGGGTTCGACGCCGGAGGCGGAGAAGCGGCTGCCGTTCGATCCGCAACGCGCGCGCCAGCTGCTGGCCGAAGCCGGCTACGCCGACGGCTTCGAGGTCGGACTGGACTGCCCGAACAACCGCTACATCAACGACGAGGAGATCTGTCTCGCGGTAGCGGCCATGCTGGCGCGCGTCGGCATCAAGGTGAAGGTCAACGCCATGCCGCGCGCCACTTACTTCCCGAAGCTAGAGCGGCTGGACACCAGCTTCTACATGCTCGGCTGGGGCGGCGCGGTGACCGATGCGCAGACCACGCTGTCGCCGGTGCTGCGCTCCTACGATAAGACGACCGGCAACGGATCGTTCAACTATGGCCGCTACGTCAACCCGAAACTGGATGCGCTGATCGATGCGGCCGCCGTCGAGCTCAATGCCGACCGCCGCCGGCAGCTCATCGCGCAGGCACTCGCCGAACACAACGAGCAGGTCCATCACGTGCCGCTGCACCGGCAGGTCATCCCGTGGGCGATGCGCGCCAACGTGCACGTCGTGCATCGCGCCGACAACTGGCTGATGGGCGAGTGGGTCCGCATCGACTGAACGGGCATGCGGCAGCGCGCGGCGCACGCGGGCCGCGCGGCCCCGTGCGCGCGGCCAGGGCCCGCCTTACACGAAGCTGACGCACCGGCGCGCGCGGCGCGTAGGCCGACGCGATTGGCGCGCAGACCCTGCGGGTAAAATCGCGCCGCCTTTTACGGGCGCGGCACGCATGAGCCACCTCCGCGGCCCGCCACGACGACAACGATCAGGCTGAGGGGACGCGATGCGGCTGATACTTCTGGGCCCGCCCGGCGCCGGCAAGGGCACGCAGGCAGCCTTCATCGCGCAACGCTTTGCCATCCCGCAGATTTCCACCGGCGAGATGCTGCGCGCCGCCGTGCGCGCCGGCACGCCGCTGGGTCTGGCCGCCAAGAAGGTGATGGACGCCGGCCAGCTGGTCTCCGACGAGATCATCATCGACCTGGTGCGCGAGCGGCTGCGCCAGCCCGACTGCGCCAACGGTTACCTTTTCGACGGCTTTCCGCGCACGCTCGGTCAAGCCGAGGCCCTGAAGGCGGCCGGTATCCGGATCGACTTCGTGCTCGAAATCGACGTTCCCGACGAGGCCATCGTGGAGCGCATGAGCGGGCGCCGCGTGCATCCGGCCAGCGGCCGCACCTACCACGTGAAGTTCAACCCGCCGCGCGTGCCGGATCGCGACGACGTCACCGGCGAGCCGCTGATCCAGCGCGACGACGACCGCGAGGATGTGGTGCGCAAGCGGCTGTCGGTCTATCACGCGCAGACGCGCGTGCTGGTCGAGTATTACCGGCAGTGGGCTGCCAGCGGCGACCCGGCGGCACCGCAGTACCGCAGGGTCTCCGGCGTGGGCAGCGTCGAGGAGATCACCGAACGGGTATTCGCGGCGCTGCGTTGAAGCGGCGCCGCCGCCTGCAGAGTTTTTCAAACCGTCGTTTCGATAAGGAGAAACTATGTCTTCCGGATTGATGCTGGCGCTGGCATGCGGCCTGGCGGCCGTCGTGTTCGGCGCATGGTCGATCTCGTGGATCCTGGCCCAGCCGGCGGGCAATCCGCGCATGCAGGAAATCGCCGCCGCCGTGCAGACCGGGGCGCAGGCCTACCTGAACCGGCAGTACCGCACGATCGCCATCGTCGGCATCACGCTGGCGATCGTGATCGGCGTTGTGCCGCAGCTCGGGATCTGGACCGCGATCGGTTTCGTGCTCGGCGCGGTGCTCTCCGGCGCGGCCGGCTACATCGGCATGAACGTCTCGGTGCGCGCCAACGTGCGCACCGCACAGGCCGCCACCCAGGGCCTGAACGCGGCGCTCAACGTGGCCTTCCGCGGCGGCGCCATCACCGGCCTGCTGGTCGTCGGCCTCGGGCTGCTGGGCGTGGCCGGCTTCTACTGGCTGCTGACGGTCACGCACGCCGCGGGCAATCCGCGCGAGCTGCTGCACCCGATGGTCGGCTTCGCCTTCGGCGCCTCGCTGATCTCGATCTTCGCGCGACTCGGTGGCGGCATCTTCACCAAGGGGGCGGACGTCGGCGCCGACCTGGTGGGCACGGTGGAGGCCGGCATTCCGGAGGACGACCCGCGTAACCCGGCGGTGATCGCCGACAACGTGGGCGACAACGTCGGCGACTGCGCGGGCATGGCGGCCGACCTGTTCGAGACCTTTGCGGTGACCGTGGTCGCCACCATGCTGATCGGCGCCTTCGCCTTCAAGGGATCGGACGCCGGCATCGTCTACCCGCTGGCGATCTCCGGCGCCTCGATCGTCGCCTCCATC
>JANWUU010000262.1 GCA_025057735.1 Burkholderiaceae bacterium | reverse complement strand
GAGACCCACTTCGGGCGCGTGCTCGGCGGGCACCGGACGCTGGACGTGCTGCTGACACTGGCCTTCGACTACACGCGGCGCGCCGATTTTTACCGCGAGGAACTGGCGCACTTCCTGCTGCTGTGCCACGAGCGGCGGCTCGATCCGCTCGCACTGCGCGGGTCCTATGCCGGGGCGCTCGGGCTGCCGCAATTCATGCCCAGTTCGATCCGCGGTTTCGCGCTCGACTTCGACGGCGATGGCCGCGTCGATCTGGCCGCCAACGCCGCCGACGCGGTCGGCTCGGTCGGCAACTATCTTGCCGCACACGGCTGGCGGGCGGACCTGCCGGTCGCGCTGCCGGCGCAGGCCGACAGCGAAGTGCTGGAGATCCTCGGGCGCGGCATCCGCGCCGTTTACCGCTGGCGCGATGTGGCCGCCCTCGGCGTGGCGATCGACGGTGCGCTTGAGGACGAAGCGCGCGTGCTGCTGATCGACCTGCCGTATGTGACCGCCGATGGCGCCGAGGGCGTGCAGTGGCGCATCGGAACGGTGAATTTCTCCGCCCTGCTGCACTACAACCGCAGCTATTTTTACGCCGCCGCGGTCGTCGAACTGGCGCAGGCCATTCGCGCCCGCGTCCTGGCCTGAGGCGCGCTACGGCGCGAAATCCGGCTGCCGCTCCGGCCGCATGTTCTCGAAAGCCGGCAGTTGCATGCAGGCCTCGAAAATGCGCATCACCGTCGGCACGTGATCGAGCCGGCAGTCGAAGCGGCGTGCGTTGAAGATCTGCGGCACCAGGCACACATCGGCGATCGTCACCTGGTCGCCGAGCACATACCGCCCCGTCCGTCCCTGAGCGACGAGCAGCGCCTCCAGTTGCGCCAGCCCCTGCTCCACCCAGTGCCGGTACCAGGCGAGCTTTGCCTCCTCCGAGGCGCCCAGCTCGCGCACCAGGTACCGCAGGACGCGCAGGTTGTTCAGCGGATGGATCTCGCAGGCGATCGCCAGCGCCGCCGCCCGCACGTAGGCGCGGTCGCGCGGCGCGTGCGGCAGCAGCGGCGGCTGCGGATAGCGTTCCTCCAGATACTCGAGGATCGCCAGCGACTGCGTCAGGTGCAGGTCGCCCTCCTGCAGCAGCGGTACCAGCTCCTGCGGGTTGCGCTGGCGGAAGGCGGCCTCGAACTGGCCGCCTTTGAGCAGATCCACCGGCACGTACTCGAAGGGCAGGCCCTTGTACGCGAGCGCGATGCGCACGCGGTAAGAAGCGGACGAGCGGGCGGCGTTGTACAGCTTGAACATGGGGGCTACCTCGCGAATTGCACCAACCACAGCGAAACGACCGGCAGCGCGAACAGCAGCGCGATGCGCACCGCGTCGGCGGAAAGAAAGATGAAGACCCGGCGGTACGTCACGCCCATCGGCACGGTCTTGGCGATGCCGTTGACCACGTAGACGTTCAGTCCGACCGGTGGGGCGATCAGGCCGATTTCCACCACCGACAGCACCAGGATGCCGAACCAGATCGCCTTGCCGGTCGCATCCAGTCCGTGCAGATCGAGCTGCATCACCGCCGGGAAAATGACCGGCAGCGTCAACAGCACCATCGACAGCTCGTCCATCACCGCGCCGAGCAGCACGTACAGCAGCAGGATGCCGGCCACGACCGCCAGCGGCGGCACCGCGAGCTGCGCCACCAGATCGGCGAAATGCGTCGGCATCTGCGTGAGCGCCAGCGCGGCATTCAGGAGGTCGGCGCCGACGAAGATCATGAAGATCATCGCGGTGGTCTCCGCAGTGGCCAACATGCAGCGCCGCAGCTCGGCCCAGCGCAGGGCGCCGTTGGCAACGCCGGCCACGAACGTGCAAAGACAGCCGACGGCCGCGCCCTCGGTGGGCGTGAAGACGCCGCCGTAGATGCCGCCGAAGACGGTCAGGAAGATCGCCACCACCGGCCACACCGCCGTCAGCGTGCGCAGCCGCTCGCCCCAGGGCAGACGCGGCTGCACCGGCCCCCAGTGGGGGAAGAAGCGCATCGCCAGCGCGATCGCCAGCACGTAGCCGAGCGCGGCCAGCAGACCTGGAATCATCGCCGCCGCGAACAGCTTGGCGATGTTCTGCTCGGTGATGATCGCGTACACGATCAGCACCACCGACGGCGGGATCAAAATGCCCAGGGTGCCGCCGGCGGCGAGCGTGGCGGTGGCCAGTCCCCCGTCGTAGCGGAAGCGCTGCATCTCCGGCATCGCCACCTGCGACACGGTGGCGGCGGTCGCCACCGAGGAGCCGCACACCGCGCCGAAGGCAGCGCAGGCGAGCACGGACGCCATCGCCAGTCCGCCGCGCAGATGGCCGACGAAGGCAGCGGCGCAGCGGAACAGCGCGCGCGACAGCCCGCCCGCGGTGGCGAACTGCCCCATCAGCAGAAACAGCGGGATCACCGAGAGGTCGTAGACCGAAAAGCGCGCGAACACCAGGCCCTTGAGGTATGCAAGCAGCGCCTTCTCCCCCGAGGCGATCCAGTAGCCGCACAGACCGGGCAAGAACATGCTGACCCAGATCGGCACGCGCAGCGCCATCAAGGCCAGCATGGCCACGATCATCAGCACCGCCAGCGTGGCGCCGCTCACGGCGCGCCTCCGCCCTCTGCAGCCTTGCGCCAACTCAGCCACGCCGCGTACAGGCCGTTTAAGCCCGAGAGCGCCAGCGCCGGCACCAGCCACAGATACGTGATCCAGGTCGGAAAGCCGAGGATCATCGAGGTCTCGCCGTTCTGCCTCATGTCGGCCACCCCGACGCCGACCCGCCAGGCAAGCAGCAGAAAAACCGCCGCCAGCAACAGCGCACCGGCCGCATCCAGACGGTGCCGCGTGGCCGGGGCGGCGCGTGCGGTGAAAAAGTCGACGATGATGTGGCCGCCGCGGTACTGGCACCACGGCAGGAAGGAAGCGACCGCGATCGTGCAGCCGATCTGCACCATCTCGACATCGCCATAAAGTGGCCGCGCAAAGAGCCAGCGACCGGCGATCGAAACGGTGGCCAGTGCCGCGATCGCAGCCAAAATGGCGCCGCCCGCGAGCGCGAATGCGCGGCTTGCGCGCTCCAGCAGCGCACCGATGCGTGCGCCGCGCACGCCTATTTCTTGCCGTGCTTCTCGATCAGCGCGCGCGCATCGCGCAGCATCTGCTCGCCCGGCAGCCCCTTCGCGTTCATCTCCTTGACCCAGTCGTCATAGAGCGGCTGCGCAGCCTTCACCCACTGGTCGAGCTCGGCGGCCGGGATCGTGTAGAAGACGTTGCCACGGTCGAGCGGCTGCTTGCGCGCCGGCGGTGCGGACTCGTCCCAGGTGCGACCTGCGAACGCCGCGGCCTCCAGGCCGCTGTTACGGTCGATCACCGCCTTCAGGTCCGCCGGCAGGCTGTCGTAGCGGGCGCGGTTCATCGCGAAGACGAACAGCGCCGTATACAGCGCCGGGCGGCCCGGATCGGTCTCCGTTTCGAACTTCGTCAGCTCGTGCAGCTTGAAGGCGGGAATCACCTCCCATGGCAGCACGTAGCCGTCGATCGTGCCTTTGGACAGCGCATCGGCGACCGCCGTCACCGGCATCGCCACCGGCGTCGCGCCAAAGGCCGCCAGCATCTTGTTCGTCTGCCGCGTCGGC
>JANWUU010000260.1 GCA_025057735.1 Burkholderiaceae bacterium | reverse complement strand
GGGCCTGCAGCGACCAGGGAACGCCGGCCAGCGCGGCGCCGAGCGGCAGCGCCGGCCAGTGCACGACCGCCCCGACCCCCGATCGCGTCAGCACGTGGCGCAGATCGCCGAGCAGTCCGTCGGAGAGGTCGATGCAGGCCGAGGCCAGCCCGCGCAGCGCCAGCCCCAGTTCGATGCGCGGCTGCGGGCGCTCCAGCCGCGTGCGCGCCGACCCGGCCAGCGCGGCGGGCAGTTCGACTTCACCGGCGCGCGCGGCCAAGGCGAGCGCCGCCTCGCCCAAGGTGCCCGATACCCACAGGTCGTCGCCGGGGCGCGCGCCATCGCGGCCGCGCCGGGCCGCACGCGGAACCTCGCCGACCGCGGTGATGCAGACGGTCAGCGGTCCGGGCTGTCCCCCCACGCGCGGTGCGCGCGTGGTGTCGCCGCCGGCGAGCGCACAGCCGTAGCGGTCGGCAAGTGCAAACAGTCCGCGTGCGAAATGCGACAGCCAGCTATCGTCGGCATGCGGCAGCGCCAGCGCGAGGAAGAAACAGCGCGGCGCCGCACCCGCCGCCGCCAGGTCCGACAAATTGACGGCGAGCGCCTTGTGCCCGAGCGCCTCCGCGGCGACGTCGGCGAAAAAATGACGCCCCTGCGCGAGCAGGTCGGTCGTCACCGCCAGCAGCCGGTCACCCGCGTCCAGCAGCGCGCAGTCGTCGCCCACGCCCTGCGCCACGGCGCAGCCCGCCGGCAGCGGCCGTGCGAAGAAGCGGGCGATCAGTTCGAACTCGGTCACGCGCGGCGCGCGGTTTCCTGCGGACGCAGCTCGGCGGCCAGGCGGTCGAGAACGCCGTTGACGTACTTGAAGCCTTCGGCGCCGCCGAAGCTCTTGGCCAGTTCGACCGCCTCGTTGATCACTACCCGGTACGGAATCTCCAGCCGGTGCTTCAGTTCGTAGGCGCCGATCAGCAGGATCGCGTGCTCCACCGGCGACAGCGCCTTGACCTCGCGATCCAGGAAGCGCGCGAACTGCGCGCGCAGGTCCGGTGCGCCCTCGATCACGCCGTGCAGCAGCGCGCGCAGGTGCTCGACGTCGGCGCGCGCGAAATCCTCGCGCTCCATCAGGTGGCCCTCGATGGCCGCGCCGTCGGCGCCGCCGACCAGCCATTCGTACAGCCCCTGCAGCGCCAGTTCGCGCGCACGGCGCCGCGCGGTGCGCCCGCCCTTAGTCGTCGTCGTCCTCGTCATCGGCGTCGAGCGCCCACATCAAATTGGCCATCTCGACGGCCACGCGCGCCGCGTCGCGCCCCTTGTCCTGCACGCGGGCGCGCGCCTGGTCCTCGTCATCGGTGGTCAGGATGGCGTTGGCCACCGGCACCCCGAAATCGAGCGCCACGCGCGCCACGCCACGCGCCGATTCGTTGGCCACCACGTCGAAGTGGTAGGTCTCGCCGCGAATCACGCAGCCGAGCGCGATCAGCGCATCGAAGTCGTCGCTTTGCGCCAGTTTCGCCAGCGCCACCGGCACCTCCAGCGCGCCGGGCACCGTCACGTGCGTGATGTCGTCGTCCTCCACACCGAGCGCGCGCAGCTCCGCCAGGCAGGCCTCTGCCAGCGCGGCACCGGCCCATTCGTTGAATCGCGCCTGCACGATGCCGATACGCAGCCCGGCGCCGTCCAGATCGGCGGTGATCGCCTCCACGGCCATGTCAGCCCTCCAGGTAGCCGGTAATCTGCAGGCCGAAACCGGCCATCGACGGCATCTTGCGTGGCCGCGCCAGCAGCTTCATGCGGCCGACGTTCAGGTCGCGCAGGATCTGCGCCCCGATGCCGTAGGTGCGCAGGTCCGCCTTGCTGGCACGCGCGCCGCCGCCGGCGGCCGCCTGCGCGAGCGCCGTGAACTGCGCGAACAGTTGCGGCGCCGACTCGCCGCAGTTCAGCAGCACCAGGGCCCCGCGACCGGCGGCGCCGATCGTCGCCAGCGCCTTCGCCAGCGGCCAGGCATGGGTGCTGACCTCGGTGTCGAGGAAGTCCAGCACCGACAGCGGCTCGTGCACGCGCACCAGCGTCTCCTCCTCGGGCACGATCGTGCCGCAGGTGAGCGCCAGATGGGCGCCGCCGCTGGGTAAATCGCGGTACACCGTCAGCTCGAACGCGCCGGCCGCCGTCTGCACGCGCCGCCGCCCGACGCGCTCGATGAGGCTCTCGTGCGCGGCGCGGTACTGGATCAGGTCGGCGATGGTGCCGATTTTCAGCCCGTGCCGGCGCGCGAACGGGATCAAATCCGGCAGCCGCGCCATCGACCCGTCGTCGTTCATGATCTCGCACAGCACCGCCGCGGGATTGAGCCCCGCCAGCCGCGCCAGGTCGCAGCAGGCCTCGGTGTGGCCGGCGCGCATCAGCACGCCGCCCGGTTGCGCCACCAGCGGGAATACGTGTCCGGGCTGCACGATGTCCTGCGGGCGCGCGTTCGGCCGCGAGGCCACCCAGATCGTGCGCGCGCGATCGGCGGCCGAAATACCGGTGGTCACGCCTTCGGCGGCCTCGATCGCCACCGTGAAGTTGGTGCCGTGCACGCTGCGGTTGCGCGGGGCCATCGGCTGCAGGCCCAGACGCTCGGCCTGCTCGGCGGTGATCGGCATGCAGATCAGCCCGCGGCCATACTTGGCCATGAAGTTGATCTTCTCCGGCGTGACGAAATCGGCGGCGAAGACCAGGTCGCCCTCGTTCTCGCGGTCCTCGTCGTCGACCAGCACGACGATGTTGCCGCGCCGGATCTCCTCGACGATCTCCGGCACCGAAGCGAGCGGCGACTGCGGATCGGCGGGCGAGGGGACGGCGGCCAGCATGGCGGCGGGCGAACGCGGTGGCGGCGGCCGATTCTACGCGCCGCGCGCCAGCGTCAGCATGCGCTCGACGTAGCGCGCGATCAAATCGACTTCCAGGTTCACGCGGGCGCCGGGCACGAGCTCCTTGAGCGTCGTCACCGCCCAGGTGTGCGGGATCAGGTTGATCGCGATGCGGCAGCCTTCCGGCCGGTCCTCGACCCGGTTAATGGTCAGGCTCACGCCGTTGACCGCCACCGAGCCCTTGTAGGCGAAGTAGGGCGCCATCTCGCGCGGCGTCTCGATGACCAGTTCATGCGATTCGCCGCGCGCCTCGCAGGCGATCACCACGCCGGTGCCGTCCACGTGCCCGCTCACCAGATGGCCGTCGATGCGGTCGCCGAAGCGCGCCGCCAGCTCTAGGTTCACCGCGCCGGGGCGGTCCAGTCCGACCGTGCGCGCGAGCGACTCCGCGGAGACGTCGAAGGTAAAGCCGTCGGGCGCGGTGGCGACCACGGTCATGCAGGCACCGTTGACCGCGACCGAGGCGCCGACCGGCACCTGCGACCAGTCGATCTCCGGCGCCTGCACCGTCACGCGTCGGCCCGCGGCGAGCTCGGTCACCCGCACGATGCGCCCGACCGCGCGCACGATGCCGGTGAACATCAGGACGCCCAGCGCGCCAGCAGGCGCACGTCCGGCCCCACCTGCGCCACCTCGTGGAAGGCGAGGCGGCGCGCCTGCGCCAGCGCCGACAGCGCCGGCAGCTTGACCATGCCCTGCGCCTCGCCGAGCAGCAGGGGCGCCAGATACACCAGCAGCTCGTCCACGCAGCCTTCCCGCACCAACGAGCCGTTCAGTTGGTAGCCGGCCTCGATGTGCAGCTCGTTCACACCGCGGCGGGCCAGTTCGCGCAGAAGTTGCGGCAGGTCCACCTTGCCGTCGTCGTTCGGCAGTTCGATCACCTCCGCATTCTTTTCGCGCAGCCGCGCCGCCTTCTGCGGGTCGGCGAAGGCGCACGCCACCAGCACCGGGTGGCCGTCGAACAGTCGCGCCGCCGGCTGCACCTCCAGGCGCGAATCGATCAGCACCTTCAGCGGTTGCCGCGGCGTCGGCACCATCCGCACCGTCAGTTGCGGGTCGTCCATCTGCACGGTGCCGATGCCGGTGGCCACCGCGCAGGCGCGCGCGCGCCACGCATGGCCGTCGCGGCGCGCCGCCTCCGAGGTGATCCACTGCGAGACGCCGTTGGAAAGCGCCGTCTTGCCGTCCAGGCTGGCGGCGATCTTCAGCCGCACCCAGGGGCGGCCGCGCGTCATGCGCGAGAAGAAACCGATGTTCAGCTCGGTCGCCTCCGCCGCCAGCAGCCCGCAGCGCACGTCGATGCCGCTGGCGCGCAGCATCGCCAGCCCCTGGCCGGCCACCTGCGGATTGGGATCTTCCACGGCCGCGATCACGCGCGCGATGCGCGCCTCGATCAGCGCGGTCGCGCATGGCGGCGTGCGCCCGAAGTGCGCGCACGGCTCGAGCGTGACATAGGCGGTGGCGCCGTGCACGTCGTGCCCGTGGCGGCGCGCATCCAGCAGCGCCTCGATTTCCGCATGGTTGGAGCCGGGCGGCTGCGTGAACCCCTCGCCCAGGATGCGGTTGTCGCGCACGATCACGCAGCCGACGCGCGGATTCGGCGTCGCATGGCACATCGCGTGGCGCGCGAGCTCCAGCGCGCGACTCATGAAGCGGTGATCGGCTTCCGAATACATCGCGGCCATTGTACGGGCGAGCCCCCTGCCGGCGCGGCGCGGGCAGCAATAGAGAAAAACAAAAGGGCCGCCTTCAGCGGCCCTTTGCGCGCACGCCGGCGCGTTGCGCGTTGTGCCGGCGCGTCAATGCACCGTCAGGCGTTTGGCGCCACCCCCGGCCTTCGGCAGCGTCAGCACCAGCACGCCGTTTTCATAGCGCGCTTGCGCCCCTACCTCGGTCACTTCGGCCGGCAGCTCGAAACGGCGCATGTAACGCCCCAGCGCGCGCTCGGCGTACAGCACGCGCTCGCCGTTGCCGTTCGCCTGCTCGCGCCGGCGCTCGGCGCTCACCTGCACCTGCGTGCCGTCGACCGATACCTCGATGTCCTCCTTGCGCACGCCCGGCAGGTCGATCACGACCTCATAGCTCGCGCCCTTGTCGAGCACGTCCATGCGCGCGATGCCTTGCGGCAGCACGTCGTCGAAAAACGCGCTCGACAGCAGCGACGAGGCGCTCCAGACGTCGCGCAGCAGGTCCTCGAAGACCGGCGCGACGACGTCGCGACGGACGAAAGGAACCAGTGCCGTGTTCATCGCATCACCTCCTGCCTTGCGCCCCCGGACCGCGGCCGGCCCGGGCTCGGCGCCTCGCGCAGGCAGCGCGGCACGGGACGGGTGGCCGTCCCGCGCGGGCGGCCGCCTGCCGTTTTCACCGCCTTCGACAGGCGCTGCGTCCCGCGTGTTCCCGGCTCAGCCGCGGCGGCGGCGCGCCGGGCGGACCTCCTTGACCACCTCGGCGAATTCGTCGACGTCCTCGAAGCTGCGGTACACGGAGGCGAACCGGATGTAGGCCACCTTGTCGATGCGCTTCAGTTCGCGCATCACCAGCTCGCCGATTTTTTCGCTCTTGATCTCGCGCTGGCCGGAGGCGCGCAGCTTCTCCTCGATGCGCGCCACCGCCTCGTCGACCACCTCGCTCGGCACCGGCCGCTTGCGTAGCGCCAGCTGCATCGACTTCACCAGCTTGGCGCGGTCGTACTCGGCCCGCCCGCCGCCGCGCTTGATGACCGCCGGCATCGCCAGCTCGACGCGCTCGTAGGTGGTGAAGCGCTTCTCGCAGGACAGGCAGCGGCGCCGGCGGCGGATGGCGGCACCCTCGTCGGAGGCGCGCGAGTCGATCACCTGCGTGTCGGCGTGGTGGCAGAACGGGCACTTCATCGGGCCGCCGACGGTGCGCGCGCGCCAGCCGGGGCCCGACTCAACCGTAGACCGGGAAGCGGCGCGTCAGCTGCGCGACCTCGCGCCGCACGCGCTCCAACGTGGCCGGATCGCCGCGCGCATCGAGCACGTCGGCGATCAGGTGGGCGGTCATCTCGGCCTGCTCCTCGGTGAAGCCGCGCGTGGTGATGGCCGGCGAGCCGATGCGGATACCGCTGGTGACCATCGGCTTCTCCGGGTCGCGCGGGATCGCGTTCTTGTTCACGGTGATGTGCACGGCGCCGAGCAGCGCCTCGGCGTCCTTGCCGGTGATGCCCTTGGCGCGCAGGTCGACCAGCATCAGGTGGCTCTCGGTGCGGCCGGAGACGATGCGCAGCCCGCGCCGCGCCAGCGTCTCGGCCATCACGCGCGCGTTGGCGAGCACCTGCTGCTGGTAGGCCTTGAACTCCGGCGCCAGCGCCTCCTTGAAGGCGACCGCCTTGGCTGCGATCACGTGCATCAGCGGCCCGCCCTGCAACCCCGGAAAGACGGCGGAATTGATCGGCTTCTCCAGGTGCGGCTTCATGAGGATGAAGCCGCCGCGCGGGCCGCGCAGCGTCTTGTGCGTGGTGGAGGTGACCACGTCGGCATACGGCACGGGGCTCGGATACAGGCCGGCGGCGATCAGACCGGCGTAATGCGCGATGTCGGCCATGAAGTAGGCATCCACGTCGCGCGCGATCTGCGCGATGCGCGCGAAATCGATGCGCAGCGCGTAGGCGGAGGCGCCGGCGATGATCAGCTTCGGCCGCTTCTGATGCGCGAGGTTCTCCATCCCCTCGTAGTCGATCTCCTCGCGCCCGTTCAACCCGTAGCTGACCACCTTGAACCACTTGCCCGACATGTTGATCGGCATGCCGTGCGTGAGGTGGCCACCCTCGGCCAGGCTCAGGCCCATGATCGTGTCGCCCGGGTTCAGCAGCGCGAAGAACACCGCTTCGTTCGCCTGCGCGCCGGAGTGCGGCTGCACGTTGGCGGCGATCTCCACCGTCGGCAGGCCGAACAGTTGCTTGACGCGCGCCAGCGCCAGCGTCTCCACCGTGTCCACGTGTTCGCAGCCGCCGTAGTAGCGCTTGCCCGGATAGCCCTCGGCGTACTTGTTGGTCATCTGCCCGCCCTGCGCGGCCATGACCGCGGGACTGGCGTAGTTCTCGGAGGCGATCAGTTCAATGTGATCCTCCTGGCGCTGGTTTTCCGCCTGCATGGCGGCCCAGACCTCAGGGTCGACGTTTTCAAGCGTGTGGCGGGCGCGGCTGAACATGACTGGGATCCTCGGCATCGGCAGATACGGCCAGAGGCTGCCATCTGCCGTTAGCAAACGGCATGTCACTGGCACGCCTTCTTGCATGCGGCCCGCGCTGTTGCGAGCGCAGCGCAGCGACATGAAATGGCACAGACCTCAGATTATGCCAGCGCGTGCAGTGCAGGCACTGCGGCTGCCAGTACCGCAAGCGGCAGCGCAAAGGCGCGCGCCACGCGCCGGCCAATCGCGGCATCGCCAGCGACGAACACCAACGCCGCTTTCAGCAGCAGATTCGCGGCGACGGCGATAGCGATTGCGGTCGCTGCCCCCGCCGCCGCCAGCGCGCCGCCGTGGTAGAGCTGCAGCGACGACAGCGTGATCGCATCGACGTCGGTCAGCCCGGAGACGAACGCCAGCGCATAGACGCCGTGCGCGCCGACCGCATCAGACAGCCACGATGACACCAGCAGGACCAGGGCGTACAGCAGCGCAAAGCCGATGGCGGCGGCGAGATTGGTCGGATTGCGGTAGGTGCCCGCGCCGGCCACCGCGCCGTCGCGCGCTGCGCGCCAGTGCAGGGCGACCGTGACGAGCGCCAGCGCGAGCGCCGGCGCTAGCGCTGCCGCCACCAGCGCCAGCGCAGAAGGCGCCACCAGCGCAGCGATCAGCAGTACACGCGCCAGCATCGCGGCGTTCGCAAGCAGGATCACCGCCAGCGCCACCGGTGGCGCATGCGTGCCCGCGCGCGCATTGCGCGCAAACACGAGCGTCGTGGCGGTACTGGAGACCAGCCCGCCGAGCACACCGGTAACCAGCAGGCCGCCGCCGCGCAGCCGTTCACCCAGCGCCCCCGACAGCCGCCAGGCCAGATAAGCCGCCAGGCTCACCCCCGAGACCAACACCACCATGAGCCAGATCTGAAACGGGTTGAGCACGCCGTACGGTCCGAACGGTTCATTGGGCGCAAGCGGCAGGATCACCGCGCTGACCGCCGCAAACTGCAGCATCGACCGGATGTCCGTGGGTGTCAGCCGCTGCGCCACGCCTTCCAGCTCGGCCTTGAAATGCAGCAGTGCGGTCATCGCCACGCCGACGGCCACCGCCGGCTCGCGGTAGCCGAACTGGATCGCCGCGCCCAGGCAGTAGACGATTAGCGCCGCGATCGTGGTGGTGGTGCCCGAATCGTCGGCGCGGGTCTGCGGATCGGCGCGGTAAGCCGCGATCAGCGGTGCGGCTACCGCCACCAGTCCCAGCGCCAGCAGCCACTCCGAGCGCGTTTCCTGCGCCAGCAGCGCGGCCAGCGTGCCGAACACCGCGATCAGCGCAAAGGTGCGCAGACCCGCCTTGGCCGTGGGCTTGCGCTCGCGCTCCAGCCCGACCAGCAGGCCGATGCCGGCGCTGACGGCCAGCGCCGCCAGCAGCTGCAGCAGGGCCTGCGGATCGGCGGCAAACAACGGCTCGGTCTCCATAGCGCGCAGTGTAGGCAAGCGCCTTCGGCACGCGATAATCGGCGCGGCGACAGGGCGTGGAGCACGAACCGATGAGCGGACAGTGGATCGCGATCGAAGGCGAATTCGGCGGCTATCTCGCGCTGCCGCCGCGCGGGCGCGGGCCGGGGCTGGTGCTGTTTCAGGAAATCTTCGGCGTCAATGGCCACATCCGCGCCGTGGCAGAGCAGTACGCGCTGGACGGCTTCGTCGTGCTGGCGCCCGATCTGTTCTGGCGCCAGGCCCCGCGTGTCGAATTGGGTTACGAGGGCGCGGACCGCGAGCGCGCCATGGCGCTGATGCGCGCCGCCCGGCCCGAGGATCTGCTGGCCGATGTACAGCGGGCGGTGGCGGCGCTACACGCGCGCCCGGAAGTCGCGGGCAAGGTGGGTGCTTTCGGCTATTGCATGGGCGGACGGCTGGCGTACCTGGCAGCAGCCACCACCGACATCGCGGCGGCCTCGTGCTTCTACGGCGGCGGCATCCAGGACCACCTGCAGCACGCGCCGAGCGTGCGCTGCCCGATCCAGTTCCACTACGGTGAGCAGGACGCCATGATCCCGCGCGCCGCGGTCGAAAAGGTTCAGGCCG
>JANWUU010000207.1 GCA_025057735.1 Burkholderiaceae bacterium | reverse complement strand
CGAGGAGGCGACCATCGGCGCGACGCTCGCCGAACTGGCGCGCCACATGGATGCGCGCCTGCGCTGGGAGGTGGTGGCCGTCAACGATGGCAGCGTGGACCGCACGCTGCCGATCCTGCAGGCGCATCAGCCGCCGTGCTTCGACCTCGTGATCGTCGACCTGTCGCGCAATTTCGGCAAGGAAGCGGCGATCACCGCCGGATTGGACCACGCGAGCGGCGACGCGGTGATCGTCATGGATGCGGACCTGCAGGATCCGCCCGCTTTGCTGGCGCCGATGATCGCGCACTGGGAGGCAGGCGCGGAGGTCGTGCTCGCGCGGCGCGTCGATCGCCGCAGCGACACGGCGGCCAAGCGCTGGTCGGCGCGTGGGTTTTACCGCGTGATCAACTGGCTGTCGGATATCCCGATTCCGGAGAACGTCGGCGACTTTCGGCTGCTGGATCGCTGTGTGGTGGAGGCGCTCAAGCGGTTGCCTGAGAACCGGCGCTTCATGAAGGGGCTGTTCGCGTGGGCGGGTTTCCGCACCGTCACCGTCGAGTACGCGCGCCCGGAGCGCAGCGGCGGGCGCAGCAAGTTCGACTTTTGGCGGCTGTGGAACCTGGCGCTGGAGGGCGTGACCTCGTTTTCGACCGCGCCGCTGCGCATCTGGACCTACGTGGGCACGCTGATCGCGCTGGCGGCGTTCGCCTACGGCGCGTACATCGTCGTGCGCACGCTGGTGCACGGCGTGGACGTGCCCGGCTATGCGTCGCTGCTGGCCGCGATTCTTTTCTTGGGAGGGATCCAGCTGATCGGGCTGGGCATGATCGGCGAGTATCTGGGCCGCACGTATGCGGAGGCCAAGCGGCGGCCGGTTTACATCGCGCGCGCGGTGCTGCGGCGGCCCGCGCGGACGGCCGCCGCCCCGCCGGCGTGAGGAGGCCGTGCTGACGCAAGTGCTGCGCTTCGGCCTGGTGGGCGCCGCGGCGACGGTCGCGCATTTCGCCGTCGCGGTGGCAGCGGTGCGCGCGCTGGCGCTCGACCCCCGCTGGGCCAACGCGCTCGGTTTCGCGGTGGCCTTCGCGGTGAGCTTCGTCGGCCAGTGGCGCTTCACCTTCGGCGGCGCAGGCACGCCGTTTGCCCGCGCGCTGCCGGCGTATCTGCTCGTGGCCGGCGCCGGCTTTGCGCTGAATGCCGCCGCCTATCACGCGCTGCTGCGCTACACCGCGCTGCGCTACGACGTGGCGCTCGCGCTGGTGCTCGTGGCCGTGGCGGCGTTGACCTTCGCCGCCAGCCGTTGGTGGGCATTCCGGCCGGCGGAGTCGCGATGATCGCCGGCGCGTTCCCGCAGCGCGACGCGCGCTGGCCTGCCATGTGGCCTTGGCTGGCGCTGTTCGCGCTGTCGGCGCTGTTGCACTTCATCTATTTCGACCGGCCATTGACGGTCGTCTTCGACGAGGTCTACTTCCCGAAGTACGTGATGGCCTACCTGCGCGGGGAGTACTACTTCGACCTGCATCCGCCGCTCGGCAAACTGATCCTGTTCGTCGCCGGCTGGCTCGCCGGGCTCGATCCCGGCTTCTCCTTCGCTGCCAATCACCTGCCGTTTCCGGATTCCAGTTATCTCGTGCTGCGCGTGCCGCCGCGCGTGGCCGGCACGCTGCTGCCGCTGGTGCTGGCCGCGCTCGCCCTGCAACTGGGCCTGTCGCGCTTTGCCGCCTTCGCGGTCGGGTTGCTGGCGGCGCTGGACAATGCGCTGCTGGTGATGTCCCGCTTCGCGCTGCTCGATTCCTTTCTTCTCCTGTTCGGCTTCAGCGCCCTCCTGCTGTACCTGCAGGGCCGCACGCGCGGCTGGCCGTGGCTGCTGGCGGCGGCGGCCAGCGGCGGGGCGGCGCTGGCGGTCAAATGGACGGGGCTTGCCTTCGTCGGCTTGATCCTGCTGGCGGAGGGCTGGGCGTTCCTGCAGACCCGTGCCGTGCGCCACATCGCCCGCATCGTCGCCACGGCGGCCACCGTCGCCGTAATCTACGTGGCGAGCTTCGCCGCGCATTTCGCGCTTGGCTACCGCAGCGGCGCCGATGACGCGGCGATGAGCCGAGAGTTCCAGGCCACGCTCGCCGGCAATCCGCATGGCGCCGACGCGTCGATCGAGAAGGCGGGCTTCTGGCGCAAGTTCGTCGAACTGAACCGCGCGATGCTCGACGGCCATCGCCGTACGGTGGAACGCCACCCGTACGCCAGCCAGTGGTACGACTGGCCGTTCATGATGCGTTCGGTGGATTTCTGGGCCGACCATAAGGACGGGTCGATCGCGCACGTCTACCTGCTGGGCAATCCGGCCGTCTGGTGGAGCGCCGGCTACGCGATCCTGTTCTTGCTGGTCAACTTCCCGCCCAAGCTGTTCGCCTGGGCCGTGCGCCGGCAGCGCGCGGCGATCGACGGCACGGAGGCGAAGCTCGTGATTGCTTACCTGGCGAACCTGCTGCCGTTCGTGTTCATCGGGCGCATCATGTTCCTGTATCACTACCTGGCGGCGCTGTGCGTGGCGCTGCTGGCGGTGGGCTTCCTGCTGGACCGCTGCGGGCCGTACCGGAACGCGCTCGGCATCGCGTTGCTCGCGCTGGCGGCGGCGGCGTTTCTCTACTTTGCGCCGCTTTCGTATGCGCTGCCCCTGGCGCCCGAACAGTTCGAGGCGCGCTTCTGGGTGCGCGGTTGGAAATAGCGCGCGGCGCGTCTGGCGCGCTCAGGAAGGATCGCTCAGTCCTGCTCCCACGGTAAGCCGTGGAAGCGCCAGCCGTCGATCTTGCCGCGCTGGCGGTTGTGATCGCGCTGGCCCTCGAATCCTTCCAGTACGTTGTAAACCCTCGTGAACCCGGCTTCGGCGGCGGCGAAGGCCGCATCGTCGGAGCGTTTCGCGCTGCGGCAGATCAGCAAGATCGGTTCGTCGGTCGCAGCCACCGCGCGCAACTGTTCGAGGAAGCGCTGCCGCGGCACCGGATCGTGGCCTTGCCATTCGATGAGGACCGATCCCGGCACGTGGCCCACGAACTGGTACTCCGGTGCGGTGCGCACGTCGACCAGCTTGGCCGCGCCGTGCTGCAGGAGGGTCCATGCCTCCGGCGGCGTGACTGCGCCCGCGTACTCGAGGTCGAGCTCGATGCGACGCACGCGCGCGCGGTCGAAGATGGCTTCGACCTCGGCTTGCGCCGCCGTCTTTGCGACGGCGGCGTGCTCGACGGCGGCATTCGCATTCATGGCGGAACCCTTGCGTTGTGACCGCCGGCATTGTGGCGAGCGCCGCGCCGGCGCGGATATCGATTTCGGCATGAGCTAAGAACCGCAAGGCATAACGCGGCCGCCTTATGCCGCCATCGGCATAACGGCATGACGAAGCCGCGCGCAAAACGGCGCGCCCGCGCACTACGCTGCGCGGCCGTTGCGTATCGATCGGGTATCGACACCTTGGAGGCCGCAGTGGGGTTCGAATACGTGCTCGGGGGCGCGCTGGTCGGCTTTATCGTCGGCGCCACCGGCGTGGGCGGCGGTTCCCTGATGACGCCGCTGCTGACACTGGCGTTCAACGTGCCGGCGCAGATCGCCGTCGGCACCGATCTGCTGTTCGCCGCCCTTACCAAGGCGGGCGGAGCGGCGGCGCACGCGCGGCGCGGCAATGTGCCTTGGTCGGTGACCGGCTGGCTGGTCGCTGGCTCCGTGCCGGCGGCGGTGCTAACGCTGGCGGCCGTGCACTGGCTGCGGCCCGACGCCGCCCTGTTCGCGGAGGTCGTCAAACGCACGCTCGGCGTGGCGCTGTTCCTGACCGCGGCGGCGCTGCTGCTGCGGGCGCAAATTCAGGCGCTCGGCCGGCGCTTTGCGGCGCGTGATGCGCGCGTGGTCGCGGTCGCCGCCGCCGCTGGCGCAGGGTATCTGCCGCTCACCGAGGAGCGCCTGGCGCGGCCGCTGCCGACGGCGGCGACCGGCGCCGTCATCGGGGTGCTGGTGACGCTGACCTCGGTCGGCGCGGGCGTCATCGGCGTGGTCGCGCTATTTGCCCTATACCCGCTGCTACCCGCGCGCCAGATCGTAGGCGCGGACATCGCGCATGCCGTGCCGCTGACGCTGGTGGCCGGCGCTGGTCACGCCCTGCTCGGCCATGTGAACTGGACGTTGCTCGGCACGCTGTTGATCGGCTCGCTGCCGGCCATTTACCTGGGGGCCGCGGTCGCGCATCGGCTGCCGGAGCGCGCGCTGCGCGCCGCGCTGGCGACGATGCTGGTGGTGATCGGCATCAAGCTCACGTTCGGGTGAGGCGCTGGCCATGTACCGCTACGACGATCTCGACCGTACGATCGTGCGCGAACGCGTGGCGCAGTATCGCGACCAGCTGCGCCGCTACCTGGCCGGCGCACTGTCGGACGACGAATTCCGGCCGTTACGCCTGCAGAACGGCATCTACCTACAGCGCCATGCGCCGATGCTGCGCATCGCGATTCCGTACGGCGTGCTGGCCAGCCATCAGTTGCGCAAGCTGGCCGACATCGCGCGTCGCTACGACCGCGGCGTCGGCCACTTCAGCACGCGGCAGAACCTGCAGCTGAACTGGATCCGCCTGCAGGACACCGCCGACATCCTGCAGGAACTCGCCGAGGTGGACATGCACGCGATCCAGACTTCCGGCAACTGCGTGCGCAACATCACGACCGACGCCTTCGCCGGCAT
>JANWUU010000136.1 GCA_025057735.1 Burkholderiaceae bacterium | reverse complement strand
TTCCTGTCCGACAAGCTGCTCGGCGCGCAGTGGCGGGCCGGCTTCGGCGATCTGGTGCTGCTGGTGGCGGCCGCGCTGTTTTCGGCGTACACGGTGGCGGCGAAGCCCGCCTTCGAGCGCCACGGGGGCGTGGTCGTGGTGGCCTACACCACCCTGCTCGGCGCCGGTCCGCTCGTACTGCTGAATGCGCCGGCGGGGCTGGCGGTGGACTGGTCCGCCGTGTCGCCCGCGATCTGGGCCGGCGTGTTCTACGCCGTGTTCGTCGCCGCCTTCGGCGGCTGGATCGTCTGGGGCTGGGTCAACGGCGTGCGCGGCGTGGCGCGCACGGCGCCGCTGATGTACCTGATGCCGCCGGTTGCGGGGCTGATCGCCTGGCTCGCCACGGGCGAGGCGTACACGGCGACCAAGCTGCTGGGGGCGGCGGTGACGCTCGCCGGCGTCGCGTTGGCGCAGTTCGCTGCCCCCATCTTGGCGCCCAGTCGGTAGTGCCCTTCATCGACGCGGGTTGCTCACTTGCAACGCCCGTGGCACGGCGGGGCCACCCGCCGCCAACCGATCTATGGTGGATCAGCACGTTCCCGCATCGTCCTGCGCGCTGCAGACTACCGTGCGCGGTTAACCGGGGACGAGTCATCTCCGCCGTTCCTCTTGCGGGCAGTCGGCTAGCAGAGTATCTATCTGAACCTGATCGCGATACACGAAGCATTGCTGCGACTTATGCGAGCGGCTGTCGGCTGGAGCGCCAGCGGGTCATGCGCCAGCCAAAGGCGCGCCGTGATGTTCTCGGAGGCTGCCATGCAACGTGTAAACCGAATTTCAGTCGCTCTTTACCTAGTCCTATCGTCAATCGCCACAGCGTCCGCTGCGTCCACGGCCGCGCAAGACGCTGCCCCGATTGGCAACCCTCACGCGTTCCGGTCGCCCTTGCAAACAGCCGCGTTGCCGTGGCCGACCTTGGTCGCCACGCGCGGCCCGTCTTCGAAGGAGGAAGATTGCAAGCCAGCGCCCGGCGGCGAGATCTGCGGCAACGTCTACTACCAGGGCGGGCGGCACGCTAAGCCGATCGATGCACCGATTCGTCGCGGCGAGCGGGTGACCGACGGCGGACGTGGCGCTGAAGCGACGCCCTCCTCCGACGAGGATTGCCGACCCGTTCCCGGTGGCGAGGTGTGCGGTGGAATCTTTTACCAGGGAGGGCGGAAGCGGCAGCCAGTCACCGTGCAGCCATCGAAAGCCGGTATGCCTGGCACGTTCGATCTGAATGTCGTGGCTATCGAATGGTTGCCGCCGAGGCGCGCCCGCTCCGATGGCGACGGCTTTGCGTTAAGCGGAGGACGTATCTCGGGTGGCTTGCCGGCCGGTCAATCGAGACCACATACCCAGGCTGAACTCCGGGAGGCGATGCTCTGGGGCGCAATCGGGCGCTCCATGGTTTTCGTGAGCCCCGCCCTGCGCGTAACGGTGCAAAACCGTGGACGCGAGCGATGGGCATACTCGGGCAGCCTCTTGACGCGATTGACAGCCGGCGGATGGGATAGTCCCGCGCAGCCGCCCGCCAGCCTGGAGGCCTTTCGCGGATTTGCGGCAGGCGGCGAGGTCGGCCGATCGCATGCGTATCGATTGGGCAGCCTCGCCGTTCGCGTCCCGCTGGAGGGCAGCATTGGTGCTTCGGAGTCCAAAGCAGTCACGGTCCTAAATTTCAGCGGTCCTTCGAGTGATTACCGCAAGGATGATCCATTCGCAATTTTCCGGATCATGTTCGAGACCGAGAAGTATTACTCCGCCACCCTGACCCTAAGTGTCACGGATTCCAGCGGTCAAAGTTGGTACCGCGCCTACCGCGCGCAATTTCGGATTGGCCAAGACGGACGTGCGCTCGAGATGCAGGTGCGGGAGGATACTCGCTGACCCCGAGGCGACGTGCAGCGACGATGATTGCCGTCCGCCTGCGATTGCTCGCACCAGAGCCTCGCACGCGTACAGCGGCTGACGTTTTTGGGGAGGCATAGGCATCACGGCGGCTGAATGCCCGCTGCAGGTAAATTTCGGCCGACGGTTGGGGACGCTACTTTCACCGCCGCGGCGGCAGCGGCGGGCGGGCGAGGTTCGGCCGCGGGCCGAACTGCGGCCGCTGCACGGTCGCCGCCAACTGCAGCGCGACCTCGAGCGCTTTCTCGAGCTGCCGATCGCGGCCGGCCGCGGCGTCCTGCGGCGCATTGTCGATCTCGATGTCCGGCTCCACGCCGTGGTTCTCGATGCCCCAGCCGACGTCCTGGAACCAGAAGGAAAACTCCGGCTGCGTGGTCTCGGTGCCGTCGGCGAGCCGGTGGCGCGGCCAGATGCCGATCACCCCGCCCCAGGTGCGCGTGCCGATCAGCGGTCCGAGTTTCAGCAGCTTGAAGCAGTGCGAGAAGATGTCGCCGTCGGAGCCGGCATGCTCGTTGGTCAGCGCCACCACCGCGCCGGCCGGCGATTCGATCGGATACGGCGTCGGCGGCCCCCAGCGCTGCAGGTCGTAGCCGATGCGCCGGCGCGCCACCTTCTCCAGGAGCAGCTGCGACACATGGCCGCCGCGGTTGTAGCGCACGTCCACGATCAAGGCGTCGCGGTCGCATTCGGCGGCGAAATAGCGGTGGAATTCCGCGAACCCTGCGGACTGCATGTCCGGCAGATGCAGATAGCCGACGCGGCCGCCGGAGCGCTCGTGCACCCAGTCGCGGTTGCGCTCCACCCAGGCGCGGTAGCGCACCGGGCTCTCGTCGGCGAGCAACGTCACCAGGACCGTGCGCCGACCCTGCGCTCCCTGCAGCGCAAGCTCCGCCTTCTGGCCGGCCTGGTTGACCAGCAGCGCCTGCGGCGGGCGCTCGCGCGACACCGGCACGCCGTTGACCGCCACGATGCGTTCGCCCGCCTGCGCCAACACGCCGATGGCATTCAGCGGCGAATCGGCGCTCGCCTCCCAGGGATCGCCGCGCACGATGTGAGCAATCTCGTAGCCACCGTCCTCGGTCTGCCGCAGGTCGGCGCCGAGAAAACCGAGCGCCACCGCAGGCGGCCTGCGGTAGTCGCCGCCCGATTCGTACGCATGCGAGGTGCCCAGTTCCCCCTGCATCTCCCAGATCAGGTCCGACAGCTCCGAGCGCGTCGCCACGCGCGCCAGCAACGGCTCGTAGCGCCGGTAGACCGCAGCCCAGTCCACACCGGACATGTCCTCCACCCAGAACTGGTCGCGCTGCAGGCGCCAGACCTCGCGCAACATCTGCCGCCACTCGGCGCGCGGCTCGACTTCCACTCGCACGCGCGACAGGTCGATCCAGCCGCTGGCGCGCGTGTATTCGTCATCCTTGCCCTCGGGCGGCTTCTTCGTCGCGTCGAGCGCGCGCAGCCATTTGCCGTCGTAGGCGACCAGCGTCACGTGATCGGCGGCGAGTTCGAAGCGGTCGGCACGTTCCAGGAGCGTTTCGGCCTTCATCGTCTCGAAGTCGAACGCCTCCAGGCGGCCGGGCGACTGCTTGTGCCCGCCGCGGCCGTGCGCGCCGGCGATCGGGAAGACGGTCCACAGGGCGCGGCCGCGCGCGCCGGCGATCTGGCCGTAGCGGCCCTCGGGAACCGGAAACGCCGCCACCCTCGCCTCGATGCCGTCGAGGTCGATGCGCAGCGCCGCGGGCTCGTCGCCTTTGCCCTTCGTCTCCGCGCCACCCAGACCGCGCGGCGGCGGCTCGAACGGTGGCGACGCATCGGCGGCGAGCGCCACCAGATAGGGACGCGCGGCGCGCGGGAAGCTGAGTTCGAACTGCACCGCGTCGTAGACGGGGTCGAAGGTGCGCAGCGACAGGAAGTACAGGTACTTCCCGGCCGGATCGAACGCCGGCGACCAGTCGCGGAACTCCGGCCGCGTCACGAGTGCCGTGCGGCGCGTGGCGACCTCGGCCAGCTTGATCGCGCAGTGGCGGATGCTGGTCCAAAACGGATAGGCGAGCCAGGCGCCGTTGGGCGACCAGGCGAGTTCCTCGGTGCGGCCCGCCGGCGAGCGGTCGAGCAGGACCAGTTCGCCGTTGTCGATGTCGCCCAGCAGCACCTCGTTGCGGTGATTGGCGATCGCCACGCGCCGGCCGCGCGGCGCCGCGGCGAGCGCGATCGCGCGCCCGATGTCCCACGGCAGGGTGCGGCCGCCCTCGCCCTCGAACACTTCGATGCGTTCCTCGCCGCTGCCATCACTGACCGCGATCAGCGTCGTGCCGTCGGCCAGCCACTGTCCCAGCCGGTAGCGCCCGACGGCCGCCGTCGCGTGCCGCCGCACCGCGCCCTCCCAGAGGGCGAAGGAAAAGCACTGCCCGCGCGTCTCGATCGCCAGGCTGTGGCCCTCCGGATGCAGCTTGAAGCCGGCTAGAAAGTCGCCCGCGGCCACGAAGCGGCGCGCCGCCTGCGTGCGGTGCCCTGGCACGGCGATCGACAGGCGCTGTGTGCGGTCGGCGGCCGGATCGAACAGCCACAGATCGGCGCCGCACTGGTAGACGATGCGGCGGCCGTCGCTGGCCGCGTGGCGGGCATAGAAATCGTCGTGATCGGTGTGGCGGCGCAGGTCAGCGCCGTCGGGACAGCACGAGTAGAGATTGCCCACGCCCTCGGCGTCGGACAGGAAGTAGATCCGCTCGCCGATCCACATCGGGCAGGTGAGATTGCCGGGCAGCGGCAGACGCACGAAATCGCCGGTGCCGCGGGCGTCGACCCACAAGTGGCCGGCGGTGCCACCGCGGTAGCGCTTCCAGCGCGCCGGATCGGCGGTGTTGCGTCCGATCACCCGCGCGCCGGCCGGCCCGAACGACAAGTGATTGACCTGCCCGTACGGCAGCGGCTCCGGCAGACCGCCGTCGACGCCGAGCGTGAACGCGCGGTAGTTGCGATAAAAAGGCTGTCCGTGCGAGGACACGAACAAAATGCGCCCGTCGGGCGTAAAGCCCCGCACGAGCGTATCGGCGCCAAGCCAGGTCATGCGTCGCGCATGCCCGCCTTCGGCCGGCATCAGGTACACCTCCGGATGCTGCTCGTCGCGACCGATGTAGGCAAGCCAGCGCCCATCGGCCGACAGTGCGGGGGTCGACGGCTCGCCGAGGCCAGCCGTCAGCCGCCGCGCCACGCCGCCGCCGGCATCCACGCGCCACAGATCGTCGTCGCAGACGAACACGATCGCGCCGCCGGCGATCGTCGGCTGACGCAGGTAACCCGCTTCGCCCATCGTTGTCTCCTCCTGCGCCCGGCGTCTGGAGGCGAGTGCCGCAGCGCCGGTTTTGCCGTCCTGCGCGCCATTGAAGCACGGTAGAAGGGCGGCGCGGCGCGGCGTATGCGGGCTTGACGGAGACGGAAATTACGGTCCGCGATCGCTCGGCGGTCGCGGTGTCGCGTTCACGGCTCGGTCGGCAGGCCG
>JANWUU010000049.1 GCA_025057735.1 Burkholderiaceae bacterium | reverse complement strand
TTCATCGTTGAGACGCTGCAACTCGAATAACGGATGTTCACCGTCGAGGAGGCACTGAATCGTCTGCTGGCGGCAGCCGAGCCGCTGCCGGGTGCAGAGACGGTGGAGACGCTCGCCGCCGAGGGCCGCGTGCTGGCCGAGCCCCTCGTGTCGCCGATCGCGGTGCCGCCGCTGCCGAACTCGCAAATGGACGGCTACGCGGTGCGCTGCGCGGACGTGCCAGCAGCGGGAACGCGGCTTGCGGTTTCGCAGCGCATCGCGGCCGGCCAGGTTGGTCGGCCCCTGGCACCGGGGACGGCGGCGCGCATCTTCACGGGCGCGCCGATTCCGGAGGGCGCCGATGCGGTGGTGATGCAGGAGGCCGCCGTCGCCGATGGCGATACGGTGCTGATCCAGGAGGTCCCGCGTCCCGGCCAGTGGATCCGGCCGGCGGGCCTGGACATCGAAGCCGGTGCGACCGTCCTTGCCGCCGGCCAGAGACTGCGCGCGCCGCAGCTTGGCCTGGCGGCCTCGATTGGGGTCGCGCGTCTGCCCGTGAAGCCGCGCCTGCGCGTGGCGGTGTTCTTCACCGGCGATGAGCTGGTGATGCCGGGCGAACCGCTGCCGCCCGGCCGCATCTACAACTCGAACCGTTTCATGCTGCGGGCGGCGCTGGCGGAACTCGGCTGCGAGGTGATCGACCTCGGCATCGTGCCGGATTCCCTCGCCGCCACGCGCGCCGCCTTCGCGCGTGCCGCCGAGAGCGCCGAGCTGATCGTCACCAGCGGCGGGGTGTCGGTGGGCGAAGAGGATCATGTGAAGGCCGCGGTGCAGGCGGAGGGCGCGCTGGAGCTGTGGCAGATCGCGATGAAGCCGGGCAAGCCGCTCGCCTTCGGGCAGGTGCGGAGGGTGCCTTTCATCGGCCTTCCCGGCAATCCGGTCTCCAGCTTCGTCACCTTCCTGCTGTTTGCGCGTCCGTTTATCCTTAAGCGGCAGGGCGTGCGGGAGGTGACGGTGCGGCCGCGGCCGATGCGGGCCGATTTTGATTGGCCGCGGCCGGACCGCCGGCGCGAGTTCTTGCGTGTGCGCGTCAATGCCGACGGCGGGCTGGACCTGTTTCCGAACCAGAACTCGGCCGTGCTGACCTCCTGCGCCTGGGCCGACGGGCTGGTGGACAACCCGCCCGAGCAGGCGATCGCGCGCGGGGCGACCGTCGCCTATTTGCCGTTCGCGGAGCTGCTGCGATGAAGCTGACGGTGCTGTACTTCGCCCGCCTGCGCGAAGCCGTCGGGCGCGAGCGCGAGCAGCTGGAGGTGCCACCCGACGTGCGGACGGTGGCGCAACTGCGCGCCCACCTGGTCGCGCGTGGCGCGCCGTTTGCGGAGGCGTTCGCCTCGATTGCCCGCATCCGCGCCGCCGTCGATCAGACCATGGTGTCCGAGGACGCGCCGCTTCACGACGGCGCCGAGGTGGCGTTCTTTCCGCCCGTGACCGGAGGCTGAGATGCCGGTGCGCGTGCAGCGCGAGGACTTCGACGCCGGCGCCGAGATCGCGCGGCTGCGGGCGGGCAATCCGAAAGTCGGCGCCGTGGCGGCGTTCATCGGCACCGCGCGCGATGTTAACGACGGCGCGACCATCGCGCGGCTTACGCTGGAGCACTATCCAGGCATGACCGAACGCGCGCTGCAGGACATCTGCGCGCAGGCGCGCGCGCGCTGGGACGTCATCGACATTCTGGTCGTGCACCGCGTCGGCGAGATCGCACCCGGCGAGCAGATCGTCCTGGTGGCGGTCACCAGCGCCCATCGCGGCGACGCCTTCGCCGCCTGCGAGTTTGTGATGGACTACCTGAAGACCGAGGCGCCGTTCTGGAAGAAGGAGCGCACGGAACGCGGCGAGCGCTGGGTGGATGCGCGCGATAGCGACGAGGTGCGGCGCGCCCGCTGGAGCGCGTCGTCTTGAGCGCACTGCCGTTTGCCGCCGTGGCGGTCGGGGCCGTGCTCGGCGCCTGGCTGCGCTGGGGACTCGGTGTGTGGCTGAATCCGCTGTGGCCGGAAGTGCCGCTGGGTACGCTGGCGGCGAATCTCGTCGGCGGACTGCTCGTCGGTGCGGCCATTGAGTTCTTCGGCCAGTATCCGGGGCTTGCGCCGGAGTGGCGGCTTGCGCTGATCACCGGTTTTCTCGGTGCGTTGACGACGTTCTCGACGTTCTCGGCCGAGTCGGCCACGCTGCTGCTGCGCGGGCAGTATGCATGGGCCGTCGGCCATGCGGCGCTGCACCTGGTAGGCTCGCTGGCGCTGACGCTTGCCGGCATGGCGCTGCTGCGCGCCGTCGTGAGGTGAACCATGCCGCAGGGCGTGCAGCTGCAGTTCTATTTCCCGGAAGGGTCACGGCACGGCCATCAGCTGCTGCACGAGTGGCTGCTCGCGCAGGCGCAAGCCTGCGGCATCAAGGGCGCCTCGGTGTTCCGCGCGATCGCCGGCTACGGGCGCCACGGGCGCGCGCATTACGGGCACTTTTTCGAAACGGCGGGGCAGCTGCCGCTGGAGGTACGCATCGTCACCACCGAGGCGCTGGCCGAGCAACTGCTCGCGCTGCTGGCGCGCGAGCAGCTGCACGTGTTCTATGTGCGCCGGCCCGTGGAATACGGCTGGACCGGCGCCCCGACTACGGGATGAAGTTCAGCGTCTCCGGCAGCGCGCCGGCGATCGGCACCTCGAAGAGCAGGCCCGCGCCGTCGGGATCGACGATCTCCGCACCGTTGCTGGCGAAGAAGCGCGCGATCTGCGTCTGCGCGCCGATCGCAAATGCGGCGGCGGCGGGATTGGCGATGTTGGTCAGGAACGTGTGCGGGTTTTTCGGCACGGCCGGATTCGCCGCATACGCCAAGTCGTTGCGGAAGTAGGTGGCGCGGTCGGCGAGATCGCCGGCCCGCAGGATGGCGCTGGTGGTCGGATTCGGCACCGTCACGTCGCCCTTGGCGAACTGGTAGATGACCGGCTTGGGCGCATGGCCCGGCAGCGGCCGCTTGCGGATGTATGGCGCATACGAGACCGGATTGCCGTGCTGCTGCACCCATTCGTTGCGGTCCAGGTTCTCCTGGATCGCCAGCGCGCCCGGCACGGTGTTGATCAGCGGCGGCTGGTTGCGTAGCGGGATGTTTTCGTTGAAGGCGATGCCGCTTGGATCGGCCACGTTGATCAGCGACGGCACGCGGGTGGCGAGCGCGATGCCGATCAGCGGGCGGAACACCGGCGACAGGCGCGCGATCTCGACGATGGCGCCACCGGGCACGTTGGGCACGCCGGCCTTGATGCTGGGCTCGACGGCGAGCAGGATCGTGCCGTAGATGCCGCCGAAGGACTGGCCGGCATAGTAGATGCGATTGGCGTCCAGATCGATGCTGCCGTCGCCGTCGACGTCGATGCCGACCTCGATTTGTCGCACCAGTTGCATCAGGTCGATCGTGGTCTGGCGCAGGCTGTCGCTGGAGCCGACGATCGAATACGGCGCGGCGGCGTTGACGCCCTCGGTCGCATCGATGGTGCCGTTGCCGTCCTGGTCGATGCCGCGGCCGCCGGCGGGCACCACCACCGGCGCGGCAGCGGGGCGCAGCACCGTCAGCGT
>JANWUU010000036.1 GCA_025057735.1 Burkholderiaceae bacterium | reverse complement strand
GGCTGGGTGCATCGCTCCCAGTTGGAGACCACGCTCACCGAGGCCGGCGCGCGCAAGACCTTCCGCGAGATCGCGCTCGACGACTACCTGCAACGGCGGCTGGAGCTCGGCGCCGCGTGGGGCCGCTTCAAGGCCGAGCCGATGCTGAAGGTCTGGTCCGCCTACCGCTTCTCCGATGCGCTGTCGGTGGAGGGCACGGTCGGCCAGGTGCAGGGCGTGTTCTCCGGGACCGATTTCTGGCACCTGAACCTGAACGTCGAGCCCTGGTCGGACCGGCGGCTGTCGCCGTTCTTCGGCATCGGCTTCGGTCGCTTCAAGAACATCCCGAACCAGAGCCTGGTCAGCGCCATACCGACCAACGCCAACCTGGCGGCCGCCTCGGTCGGGCTGCGTTACTACCTGACCGACCGCTTCGTCGCCCGCGCCGACTGGTCGATTTATACGGCCTACGTAGCCGACACCCGCAGCATCGAGTACCGCGCCGTCACGGCCGGCCTCTCGTTCTTCTTCTGACGGCCTGATCCATGCGCTTGCTTGCCGCTTTCTTTGCTCCGGTCATCGCGCTGCCGCTGGTCGTGTCGGCGCAGACGCAGCAGCCCGCCAACGAGCAGGTGATCCAGCCGCAGGTACAACGGCGCGAGGTCAAGCTGCCGAAGTTCCCGTCGCGCGATTTCGAGTTCGGCCTCTTCGGCGGCACCTTCGCCACCGAGAACTTCGGCGCCAGCACCGTCTACGGCGCGCGCCTCGGTTACCACATCACCGAGGACGTCTTCGTCGAGGCTGCCTACGGTCGCACCGAGGTCAGCGACGAGAATTTCCGCCAGATCCTGCCCGGCGGCCTGTTTCCGCGCAGCCGCGAGACGCTCACCTATTACAACCTCTCGGCCGGTTTCAACATCCTGCCCGGCGAAGTCTTCATCGGCCGCAACCTGGCCAAGGCCTCGGCGCTGTACGTCATCGGTGGCATCGGCAGCACGTCCTTCCTGCAGCAGCGCAAACAGACCCTGAACTTCGGCCTCGGCCTGCGCGTGTTCGTGCGCGACTGGGCGGCGCTGCAGGTGGATTTTCGCGATCACGTATTTGCGCTCGACCTGCTCGGCAAGCGGCGCAACACGCAGAACCTGGAGTTGTCCGCCGGGCTCACCCTGTTCTTCTGACCCCGCATGAAGCGCTTCGTCCTGAGCCTGACCTTGGCGGCCGCGTGCGGCGCGGCCGCCGCCAACCTCACTCCGTCGGCCCCGGCGCCGGATTTCGCACTCAAGAGCCTAGCCGGTCCGAACGTCCGGCTGCGTGAGCAGCGCGGGCAGGTGGTGATGATCAATTTCTGGGCCACCTGGTGCGGACCCTGCCGGGTCGAGATGCCGCACCTGAACCGCCTGTACGAGAAATACCGCCCCGCGGGCTTTCAGCTGCTGGGCGTGAACATCGACGAGGATCCGGCACAGGCGCAGCAGCTGGCCAGCAAGCTCAACCTGCGTTTTCCGGTCCTGCTGGACAGCGGCAAGCAGGTCAGCCGCCTCTATGACCTGACGACGATGCCGTCGACCGTGCTGATCGACCGCGACGGCCGCGTGCGCTACGTGCACCGCGGCTACCGCAACGGTCTGGAAGAGACCTACGAGAGACAGATCCGGGAGCTGCTGTAGGAATGAGCCCACGGACGGCGATCGGCGGACGGTCGACGGCGGCTGCGCTGCTCGCGCTGGCGCTGGCCGGCTGCGGCATCCAGCCCTGGGTGCGGCCGTATGAGCGCGAGCGCCTGGCCGACCCGGTGATGAACTTCGCCCGCGATCCGCTGGCGGCCAAGCATTTCGAACATGTGCGCGAGGTGCGCGAGGGCTCGCGCGGCGGCAACGGCGTGCAGGGAGGCGGCTGTGGCTGCAATTAAGCGGGGGCGTGGCCTGCCGGCGGCGCTCGCGGCGCGCTTCCCGCGCCTGCTGGGCCTGCTGGGCGGGCTGCTCGCCAGCGGCAGCGCGCGCGCGGCCCAGTTGCCGGAGGACCGGGCCGATCTGATGTACCACCTGTACGACGGCGGCGGCGTGCGCGCCGACGGGCCGGCGCTGCTGGTGCGCAAGAGCTTGCTGGACAAGGTATCGCTCACCGGCTCCTACTACGTGGACGCCGTCAGCAACGCATCGATCGACGTCGTCACCACCGCGAGCCCCTACAAGGAGACACGGCGGGAGAAAGGCATCGGCCTCGATTACGTCGTGCGCGACGCGACGATCACGCTGTCCTATACGGACAGCGACGAACCGGATTACCGCGCCCGCGGGGCGAGCCTCGACGTCGCGCAGGAGACCTTCGGCGGCATGACCACGGTGGCGCTCGGCTTCTCGCGCGGGTGGGACAAGGTCGGCCAGCGCGGGACACCCGGCTTCTTCGACCGCGCCACGCACTGGCGTTACCGCCTCGGCGTCACGCAGGTGCTGACGCCGCGCTGGCTGGCGGCGGTGAACGCCGAGGTGGTGTCCGACGATGGCTTCCTCGGCAGCCCCTACCGCGCCGCGCGGGTCTTCGGCGCCGCCGTGCCGGAAAGGGTACCGCGTACGCGCACCAGCCGCTCGCTCGTGCTGCGCGCCGTCGGCGATCTGGGCGCGCGGCAAGCGGTGCGCGCGCAGTACCGCTACTTCTGGGATACCTGGGACATCCGCTCGCACACGCTGGAGCTCGGGCACTCGCGTTACTTCGGGGAGCGCTGGCTCGCCGATGGCTACCTGCGCTACTACACGCAGAGCCGCGCGCTGTTTTACGCCGACAATGCGACCGCCGAAACGCTTTACGTCTCGCGCAATCGGCAGCTCGCCACCTACCAGAGCTTCGGCGTCGGCGCCAAGGCTTCGTATGCCTGGCGGCGCGTGCCCGGGCAGTACGAGATCCGGCTCAACGGCGCGCTGGAGCGCACGCGCTTTGATTTCTCCGATTTCACCGACCTGCGCAGCGGGCGGCCGTATTCGTACGACGCGACCGTCCTGCAGATCTTCGTCTCGGCCACTTTCTGAGGGGCGACCATGTTGCTTCGTCACCTGACCTGTTGTGCGGTGCTCGCGCTGGCATCGGCCGCGTGGGCGGCCGACGGCGCCAAGACGCCCGCGGCCAGCCTCGACGACCGCATCCAGGACGTCAAGGCGGAGGTGATCCGCCTGAACCGCGACCTGCTCATCCTGGAGGAGGAACTGCTGTTCCCGGCCAACACGCAGGTGGCCATCTTCGTGTCGATGGACGTCGGCAAGCTGTTCGCGCTGGAATCGGTGAAGCTGAAGCTCGACGGCAAGGACGTCGCCAACTACCTGTACACGCCGGCGGAGGTAGCGGCCCTGCACCGCGGCGGCGTGCAGCGCCTGTACGTGGGCAACCTGAAGGCGGGCGAGCACGAGCTGGTGGCATTTTTCACCGGCCAGGGGCCGCACGAGCGCGACTACAAGCGCGGCGCGACGATCCGGTTCCAGAAAGGCGCGGAGCCGACGTACATCGAGCTGCGCATCCGCGACTCCACCGGCAAGCTGCAGCCGGAGTTCGACGTACGGGTCTGGCAATGAGGTTGCTGCGCGCTGCCCTCGTCAGCGCCGTACGCCTCGCGGCGCTGGCCGCGTTCGTACTGGCGCCGGCGGCCGCGCAGACGCCGGGCAAGCCGGTGCGGGCGCCGCACTACGGCGACAGCCTGTTCTATTTCTTCCAGGACCGCTACTTCACGGCGCTGACCACGCTGATGGTGTCGCAGCATTTCCAGCGTCTGCCGGCGCACGAGGACGACGCCGAGATCCTGCGCGGCGGGCTGTTCCTCTCCTATGGGCTGCACAAGCAGGCGGGCGAGGTGTTCGCCGCGCTGATCGAGCGCGGCGCGCCGCCGGCGGTGCGCGACCGCGCCTGGTTC
>JANWUU010000299.1 GCA_025057735.1 Burkholderiaceae bacterium | reverse complement strand
CGCATCGGGATAGAGCGCCGCCAGCCGGCGCTGCAGCCCCTGCCGCGCGAGCGCCGCGCAGTGTTCATCGAGCGACACGCCAGGCGGCGTCGGATACTCCGGCAGGCGCGGTCGCCCCAGCGCCAGCTCCAGGTTGCAGCGGCGCGCGATCTGTACGCTGTTGGCAAGCGCCGCCGGCACGTCCGCGAACAGCGCGCGCATTTCGGCGCGGCTCTTGAAGTACTGCTCGTCGGTGAAAAGGCGCGGGCGGCGCGGGTCCGCCAGCGTATAACCCTCGGCGATGCACACGCGCGCCTCGTGGGCGCGGAAATCGCCGCGCCTCAGAAACTGGATCGGATGGGTGGCCACCGGCGGCAGCGCGAGCTCGCGCGCCAGCCGCACGCTGCCGCGCACGCAGACCTCGTCGCCGGGCCGGCCGGCGCGCTGCAGTTCGAGGTAGAAGCGCTGCGGAAACAGCGCCGCCAGCCTGCGCGCCGCGGCGCGCGCACCGTCCAAATTGCCCGCCAGCAGCAGCCGACCGACCTCGCCCTGCGCCGCCGCCGACAGGGCGATGAGGCCCTCGGTTCCCTCCTCGAACCATTGCAGCCGCATCTCCGCGCGGCCACGCTGCTGGTTCTGCAGCCAGGCGCGCGAGATCCAGTCGCACAGGCGTCGGTAGCCGTCTTGGGAGGCCACGAGCAGCAGCAGCCGGTAGGGCTGCTCGCGGTCGGTCTCGTTGGTGATCCAGGCATCGCAGCCGATGATCGGCTTCACGCCCGCCTTGCGCGCGGCCGAATAGAAGCGGATGGCGCCGAACAGGTTCGCGCTGTCCGTCAGCGCAAGCGCGCCCTGACCGTCCGCGGCTGCCGTCTTCACCGCCTCATCGATGCGCACCAGCCCATCGACGATCGAAAACTCCGAATGCAGCCGCAGGTGCACGAAATCCGTCATGCAGCCGATTCTAGGAAACCGGGGACGAACCTGACGGAGGCGGCGGCCCTCAGCGGGCGCCGGCCTCGCCCGCCGGTGCCGTGCCGCGCAGCGTGCGCCAGGCGTCGATCAGGCCGCGGGTCGCCGCATCGACGGGTGCGGCGGGATCGTCGAACGCCGCCGTGACGCGCGCGGCGATTGCCTTGCCGAGTTCCACGCCCCACTGGTCGAAGGGATTGACGTTCCACAGCACGCCCTGCACGAACACCTTGTGTTCGTACAGCGCTGTGAGCATGCCCAGCGTGAACGCATCGAGCCTTCGCACCAGGATCGTCGTGCTGGGCCGGTTGCCCGGCAGCTCCCGATGGGGAGCCAAACGCGCCGCCTCGGCCTCCGCCACCCCGGCGGCAACCATCTCGTCGTAGGCCTCCTGGCGCGTTTTGCCGAAGGCGAGCGCGGCCGACTGCGCGAAGCAGTTGGCGACCAACAGGCGGTGGCGCTCCTCGCCCTCCCACGCCGATTCGGCGGCGACGATGAAATCCACCGGCACCATGCCCGTGCCCTGCTGCAGGGCCTGGAAAAACGCGTGCTGCGCGTTCGTGCCCGGCTCGCCCCAGATCACCGGCACGGTGGCGCACGCCACCGGCGCGCCGTCGACGTCCACGCGCTTGCCGTTGGACTCCATCTCCAGCTGCTGCAGATGGGCGACGAAGCGCGCCAGCGGCTGCGCATAGGGCACGATGGCCTGCGACTGCGCGCCGAGGAAATCGACGTTCCACAGGCCGATCAACGCCGCCAGCACCGGCACGTTGTCCGCCAGTGGCGCGCTGCGGAAATGCTCGTCCACCGCATGCGCGCCGGCCAGCAACTGCGCGAAGCGCGCTCGCCCGATGCCGATCGCAAGCGGCAGCCCCACGGCCGACCACAGCGAGAAACGCCCGCCGATCCAGTCCCAGAACGCGAAGCAGCGGTCGGGACCGATGCCGAAGGCAGCCGCCGCGCGCGCGTTGGCCGACACCGCGACGAAGTGCCGCCCGACCGCATCCGCGCCGAGCGCGCGCGCCAGCCAGGCCGACGCGGCGCGGCCGTTCTCCAGCGTCTCGCGCGTGGTGAAGGTCTTGGAGGCGACGATGAACAGCGTCTGCGCCGGCGCCAGCCCGCGCAGCGCCTGCGCCAGATCCGCCGGGTCGAGGTTGGAGACGAAATGCACGCGCGGTCCGTCGTGCTCGGCGGCAAGCGCCTGCAGCAGCGCCTGCGGGCCGAGGGCCGAACCGCCGATGCCCAGGTGCACGACATCGGTAAACGGCTTGCCGGTCGCCCCGGTCGCCGTGCCGGCGCGCACCGCTTCGGCAAAGGACAGGAAGCGCTCGCGCTCGGCCGCCACCTGCGCGGCGACGTTCACCCCGTCGACGAGCAACGGCGGCGCCGGCGGCGCGCGCAGCGCGGTATGCAGGGCCGCGCGCCGCTCCGTGACGTTGAGCCGCTCACCGGCGAACAGCGCCGCGATGCGCGCCGGCACCTGCCGCTCGTGGGCGAGCGCCAGCAGTTGCTGCAGGGTGGGCGCATCCAGGAGCTGGCGCGAGAAATCGAACAGCAACGCACCGCCGTCGACGTGCAGCCAGCGCGACAAGCGCGCGAAGCGCTGCGCATCGGCCGCGAACGCCGCCCGCAAGCTGAAGCCAGCGAGCGCCGCCCGCCGTTCGGCGAGCGCGCGCCAGGCGGAGCGCTGTAGCGCCGCCGTCACTTGTGCTCCGAGGCGGTGCCCTGGATCTTCTCGCCCGCGCGCTGCAGCGCCTCGCCCGTCTTCTCCACCGCCTTGCCGACCGCCTCGCCGGTCTTGCG
>JANWUU010000414.1 GCA_025057735.1 Burkholderiaceae bacterium | reverse complement strand
ACAGTGCCGCGAGGGTCGCCCGTCGCCAGCCCATCGAACGTCGCATCGTGCACCGTCCCCCGATCGTCGAGCGTCAAGTCTAGTCCGGCCGCGATGCCCGAACTGCCCGAAGTCGAAGTGACGCGCCGCGCCCTGGCGCCGCACCTGGAAGGGCTGACGCTGCGCGCGCTGCACGTGCGGCAGCGGCGTCTGCGATGGCCGGTCCCGGCGCGCCTGCCCGCGGCCGTGGCCGGGCAGCCGCTGCTGCGCCTGCAGCGGCGCGGCAAGTATCTGCTGTGGCAGTTTCCGCCCGGGACGTTGATATCGCATTTAGGCATGTCCGGATCGTGGCGGCTTCATGTGGGGATGCCGCCGCCACCCGGCGCGCACGACCACGTGGACCTGGTTTTCGCGGCCGGCGATGGCGTGCGCGTGGCGCGGCTCACCGACCCGCGCCGATTCGGCGCGCTGCTGTGGCATCCGCAGCGCCGCGGTGCGGTGGAGCGCCATGCGCTGCTGGCGGGGCTGGGTGTGGAGCCGTTCGATCCGCGCTTCGATGCCGCTCACTTGCGCGCGGCGCTGCGCGGCCGCCGTGCGCCGATCAAGCAGGTGCTGCTCGCCGGCGACGTCGTGGTGGGGGTGGGCAACATCTACGCCTCGGAGAGCCTCTTTCGCGCCGGCATCGATCCGCGCACGCCCGCGCACCGGCTCGGCCCGCGGCGCTGCGCGCGGCTAGCGGACGCGATCCGCGCGGTGCTCGCGGAGGCGATCGAGGCCGGCGGCAGTACGCTGCGCGACTTCATCGGCGCCGACGGCGGCAGCGGGTATTTCATGCTGCGGGCTCACGTGTACGACCGCGCCGGTTCGCCGTGCCACGCCTGCGCCACCCCGATCCGGCGTATCGTGCAGGGCCAGCGGGCGACGTATTTCTGCCCGCGCTGCCAGCGCTGACCGGCCGCCGCAAAAGGACCGCGATCGCGCGCGGCCGCCGGCGGCCGCGGCGCGGCGGTAAAGACCGGATTCTTCCGCCAGCGCGAGCGTTTGCGGGCAAACCCCTGTGATAGATTGCCGCGGCCTCAGGAGGCGACCCCCGGTCATGGCTCAGCTCGCGACCAGTTTCCACGAGTACGGCGCCTGGCGCGACGCGCTGGCCAACTCGATCGCGCAGCTCAGGCGCTGGCTGGAAAGCACGCAGCTGCTGGAGGCCGACGCCGCGCGCCGGCTGGACGTGGCGCTGGACCGGCTCGGCGAGGACAAGCTGGTGATCGCCTTCGTGGCCGAGTTCTCGCGCGGCAAATCCGAGCTGATCAACGCGATCTTCTTCGCCGATTACGGCCGCCGCATCCTGCCGTCGTCGGCCGGGCGCACCACGATGTGCCCGACCGAGCTGATGTACGACGAGTCACTGCCGCCGTGCATCCGCGTGCTGCCGATCGAGACGCGGGCGCGCTTCGGCACCACGTCGGACTTCAAGAAGGCGGCTGCCGAGTGGCGCGTCTTCCCGGTCGATACGAACTCGCCGGACGGCATGCTGCAGGCCTTCAAGCTGGTGTCCGAGACGGTGCGGGTGTCGGTCGACGAGGCACGCATGTACGGCCTGTTCGACCCGGACGACGAGGACCAGGCGGTGGCGGTGGACCGCGACGGCATGATCGAGATTTCGCGCTGGCGCCACGCGGTGATCAACTTTCCGCATCCCCTGCTCAAGCAGGGCCTAGTGATCCTGGACACGCCGGGGCTGAACGCCATCGGCACCGAGCCGGAGCTGACGCTGTCCCTCGTGCCGAGCGCGCACGCGGTGCTGTTCGTGCTGGCGGCCGACACCGGGGTTACGAAGAGCGACCTGGAAGTCTGGCGGCACATCGTGGGCGAGAGCAGCGGGGTCGAGAACCACCTGGCGGTGCTGAACAAGATCGACGGCCTGTGGGATGCCTTGAAGAGCGAGGCCGAGATCGAGGCCGAGGTAGACAAGCAGGTGCGCAGCGTCAGCGGCACGCTCGGCCTGCCGACGGCGCGCGTGTTTCCGGTTTCGGCGCAGAAGGGCCTGGTGGCGAAGGTCACGGGCGACGAGAAACTGCTGCGGGCGAGCCGGCTGCCGGCCCTGGAGGCGGCGCTGGTCGATCTGCTGGTGCCGGCCAAGCAGCGCATCGTGCGCGAGCAGACGCTGGCGGTGCTGGAGCGCGTCGCCGGCGAGGTGCGGCAGGCCCTGACGGCGCGCGAGCGCAGCCTGATCGAGCAGTTGTTCGAGCTGCGCGCGCTGCAGGGCAAGAACCAGAGCTCGATCGAGCGCATGCTGCTGCGCGCGCAGAGCGAGCAGCGCGATTTCGAAGAGAACGTGCGCAAGATCGTCGCCGCGCGCGTGGTGCTGGCGCGTCTGGCCAACGAGGCGTACGCGCCGCTGCGGGTGGACGCGTTGCGCGCGCGCGTGCTGCAGGCGCGCGAGCGGATGCGCAAGGCGCGCCTGAGCCCGCAGTTCCTGGTCGCCGTGCGCGAGTATTTCCAGCAGTTGCGCGAGCTGCTGCGGCAGTCCAACGCCAAGATCGCCGAGATCGAGAAAATGGTGCTCGGCGTGCAGCGTCGCTTCGCCGAGGACCTGGGCTGGAGCCTGTCGCCGCCGATGCCCTTTTCGCTCGACACCTACCTCGCCGAGCTGGAGCGGGCCGAGGCGGCTTACCGCAGTCATTTCGGCGCGCTGGCGGTGCTGACGCGCGACAAATGGGCGCTGATCGAGCGCTTCTTCGACACCGTGGTGTCGAAGTCGCGCGAGGTATTCGCGGCCGCCGAGCGCGACACCGAGGCCTGGGTGCGCTCGCTGCTGCCGCCGATCGAGGTGCAGGTGCGCGAGCAGCGCCAGCAGCTGAAAAAGCGCGCCGAGTCGGTGGCGCGCATCCGCGACGCGCAGGAGTCGCTCGACGCCCGCATCGGCGAGCTGGAGGAAGCGCTGCAGGACGTCCAGCAGCGGCTGGAAGA
>JANWUU010000382.1 GCA_025057735.1 Burkholderiaceae bacterium | reverse complement strand
TGCGCGAGCTCATCGAGCGGCTGGAGGCGGCGCTCGCGCCGCTCGCGCCGCGCGGCTACGAGGTGCTGGTGATCGATGATGGCTCCGAGGACGGTTCGCGCACGCTGCTCGCGCAACTGGCGCAGTCGCGCCCCTGGCTGGTGCCGCTGTACCTGATCCGCAATTACGGGCAGTCTACGGCGCTGCAGGCCGGCTTCGACCATGCGCGCGGCCAGTTTATCGCCACGCTGGATGGCGATCTGCAGAACGAGCCGGCCGAAATTCCGCGCCTGCTGGCCATGCTGGAGGCCGACCCGCAGATCGATGCCGTCTCGGGTTGGCGGCGCGAGCGGCAGGACCGCGCGCTGACGCGGCGCCTGCCTTCCTGGCTCGCCAACCGGCTGATCTCGGCCGTCACCGGCGTGCGGCTGCACGACTACGGCTGCGCGCTGAAGGTGTATCGGGCATCGATCATCGACAACCTGCGGCTGTACGGCGAGATGCACCGCTTCATCCCGGCGCTGGCGGTGGAAGCGGGCGCGCGCATCGTCGAGGTGCCGGTGGCGCACCACCCGCGCACGCGCGGCATCAGCAAGTACGGGCTGGACCGCGCGGTGCGCGTGGCGCTGGACCTGCTGTGGGTGAAGTTTGCGCTGCGCTTCCTGCACCGGCCGCTGCATGCCTTCGGCGGCGTGGGACTCGCGCTGTTCGCGCCGGGCTGCGCGCTGCTCGGCTATCTCGCTTTCGACAAGCTGGTGCTGGGCAACCCGATCGGCGGCCGGCCGCTGCTGCTGCTCGCCGCGCTGCTGGCGCTGATGGGTGTGCAATTGCTCGCCACCGGCGTGCTCGCCGAGCTGATCACGCGCGTCTACCACGAGCCGCAAGGGCACCGCCAGTACCTGCTGCGCGCGCCGGCACGCGGGTCGCGCGAGCGCAGCCCGCGCGTCTGAGTATGTCGGCATCCGACGGCGGCGTGCGCGGCGGCCGCCCAGGGCGCGTTCTGCTGCGGACGCTCGTGGCGCTGGCCCTGCTCGTCCTGGCCGCGGGATGGGTCGGGCCGCGCGAGCTGGCGGCACGCCTGGCGGGTGTCGATCTGCGGCTGTTCGCAGGCGCGCTCGCGGTGGCGGTGGCGGCGAACGCCGTGTCGGCCTGGCGCTGGGCGCACCTGGCGCAGGCGCTGGACCTGCGCGCACCCTATTTGCCGCTGGCGAGCGCCTATGCGCAGGGCATCGCGGTGAACGTGCTGCTGCCCGGCGCCACGCTCGGCGGCGATGCGTTGCGGGCGCTGCGGCTGGCGCAGCTCGGCAATGCCGGGGTGCCGAGTGCGCTGTCGGTGGTCCTGGACCGCGCCAGCGGCCTGTGGGTGCTGTGCGTGGCTTCGACCGCGGCGACGCTGCTGTGGCTGGCCGCCGGGGGCGCGCCGCCGGCGCCGCTCGCGCCGCGGGCGTTCTGGCTCTACGTGGCGGCGCTGGCCCTGTTCGCGAGCGCTCCGTGGTGGCCGTGGCGTGGCATCGGCCGTCTCGGCGCCGCCGTCGGCCTGCGACGGCTCGCCCAGCGGGTGCAGCCGTGGGCCCTGTCGGTGGCGACACGCCGGGCCGCGATCGCGCGCACGCTGCCGCTGTCGCTTGCCGTGCAGTTGCTGTCGGCCACCGCGCTGTGGCTGTGCGCGCTCGCCGCCGGCGGTGCCGTCTCCTGGGGCGCGACGTTGGCCGTGGCCGCGCCGGTGTTCGTGGCTGCGGCGCTGCCGCTGTCGATCGGCGGTTTCGGTCCGCGCGAATCGGCGGCGGCCGTGGCCTTCGCGCTGATCGGGGCGCCGGCGGCGGTGGGCGTGGCGGCGGCGCTGCTGTACGGGCTGACGGCGGTCGTCCAGGGCGTGCTGGCAGCCCCCTTGTTCGCGTTGGCGGGGCGGCGCGGGCCGTAGCGGTGGCAGCGTCACCGCGTCCGTGCGCTGCGGCGTGGCCGCGCCTTCTCAGAGCAGCACGATGTCGTACTGTTCCTGGTGGTAGGCGGTCTCTACCTGCAGGCTGATCGGGCGGCCGATGAAATCGGACAGCATCGCCAGCGACTGCGATTCCTCTTCCAGGAACAGATCGATCACCGGCTGCGCGGCGACGACGCGGAACTCGCGCACCGAGGGTCCGGCCTGGCCGAACTGGCGCGCCTCGCGCAGGATCTCGCGCAGGATCTCGTAGCCGACGGTACGCGCGGTCTTGATCTCGCCGCGCCCCTGGCAAACGGGGCAGGGTTCGCACAGCACGTGGGCGAGCGACTCGCGCGTGCGTTTGCGCGTCATCTCCAGCAGGCCGAGCTGCGTGAAACCGGACACCGTGGTGCGCGTGCGGTCGCGCGCCAGCGCCTTGCGGAACTCGGCCAGCACCGCCTCGCGGTGCTCGGCGTTCATCATGTCGATGAAGTCGATCACGATGATGCCGCCTAAGTTGCGCAGCCGCAGCTGGCGGGCGATCGCGTGCGCCGCCTCCAGGTTGGTCTTGAAGATGGTGTCGTCGAAACTGCGCGAGCCGACGAAGGCGCCGGTGTTCACGTCAATCGTGGTCATCGCCTCGGTCTGGTCGATGATCAGATAGCCGCCGCTTTTCAGGTCGACCCGGCGTGCCAGCGCCTTTTCGATCTCCTCGTCGATCTGGTAGAGGTCAAACAGCGGCCGCTCGCCCGAGTAGTGCACCAGTTTGGCGGTCACCTGCGGTACGTACTGCTGCGCGAACGCCTGCAGCGCCTGGAAGTTCTCGCGCGAGTCGATCTGCACCGTCTGCGTCTGCTCGGTCACCACGTCGCGCAGCACGCGCTGCGCGAGCGACAGCTCCTGGTACAACAGCGCCGGCGCCGGCGTGCTGCGCGCGGCGGCGGCAATCTCCTGCCAGCGCTTGCGCAGGTAAGCGAGGTCGGCGGCGAGGTCGGCCTCGGCCGCGTCCTCGGCGCTGGTGCGCACGATGTACCCGCCGGTTTCGTCGGCCGGCACCAGCCGCTGCAGCAGCTCGCGCAGGTGCGCGCGCTCGGCCTCTCCCTCGATGCGC
>JANWUU010000370.1 GCA_025057735.1 Burkholderiaceae bacterium | reverse complement strand
GGCGCCCGGGCGACCTTGGCTCGTGTTCTCGCATTCGCTGGCGGCCGACCATACGATGTGGGACCCGCAGGTGGCCGCCTTCGCCGGGCGCTTCAACATCCTGCGCTACGACATGCGCGGCCACGGCGCCTCCGAGGCGCCGGCGCCGCCGTACACGCTGGAGCAGCTCGCCGATGACCTGCGCGCGGTGCTGGATGCCGCCGGCATCGAACACTGCCACTACGTGGGGCTGTCGCTCGGCGGCATGGTCGGTCAGATGGCCGCGCTGCGGTACCCACGGCGCTTCCGCTCGCTGGTGCTGGCCGACACCACCAGCCGCTACCCGGCCGAGATGCGCCCGATCTGGGAAGAGCGTATCGCCGCCGTCAGGGGGCCGAACGGCATGGCGGCGGTCGCCCCGGGCACGCTGGAACGCTGGTTCACGGCGGCGTTCCGCGACCGCGAGCCCGACACGGTGGCGCGCATCGGCATGCAGATCGGCGCCACGCCGGTCAACGGCTACGTCGGTTGCGCGCAGGCCATCATGGGGCTGAATCTGACCGCCCGCCTGCATGCGATTGCGGTACCGGTGCTGGTGATCGTCGGCGAGGAAGACCCCGGCACGCCGCCGGCGATGGCCGAGGAGATCGTGCGCGCGATCGACGGCGCCCGCCTGGTGCGCATCCCGCAGGCCGCGCACCTGTCGAACCTGGAGCAGCCGGCACGCTTCAACGAGGCGCTGGCGGCGTTTTTCGCCGGCCTGCAGGCCACCGGGGGGACTTGAGATTCCGCACCGGGGCGACGATATACGGGGCAGCGGCGGTCCCCCGCATGTCAGCGCGGTTGGCGGCCGCCGCGTTGGTGCTGCCATGAACATGATCTACAACAGCGCGCACTACTGCGTTCTTGAGTTCACCGGCTTCGGGGAGCAGGACAAGCACCCCGCAGGCGGCTACGAGATCGTGGACAAGACGCTGCGCCGCGAGATCTTCCTCGGCGGCCGCGAGGCGGAGCAATTCCGCGCGCAGGTCGCCGCCCTGATCGAAAAGCGGCCCACGCCCGAGGAAATCGACGAA
Source organism: Burkholderiaceae bacterium (assembly GCA_025057735.1). The sequence continues at coordinate 3,203 of JANWUU010000370.1, read as the reverse complement.
TTCCTCGGAAACTACGTGGGATTGATGTCGCAGCCGGTGACGCTGCACTGAGGGCTCGCCAGGCGGCGGGCCGGGGGTCCCCTACAATCCGGCACCCCTGACCCGTCCGCCCACCGGTGCGCGTCTCCCCATCTTCCACCGTCGAAGCGCAACTGCGCGCGCTGCTCGCGCGCCGCATCCTCATTCTGGACGGCGCAATGGGCACGATGATCCAGCGCGCGCGCCTGTCCGAGGCTGACTTCCGCGGCACGCGCTTCGCCGGCCATGCGGTCGACCTGCGCGGCAACAACGAGCTGCTGAACCTGACGCGGCCGGATGCGATCGCCGCCATCCACGAGGCCTATCTGGCCGCCGGGGCGGATCTGATCGAGACCAATACCTTCGGCGCCACCCGCATCGCGCAGGAGGACTACCGGCTCGGCGAGCTCGCTTATGAAATGAACGTCGCCGCCGCGCGGCTGGCGAAGGCCGCCTGCGCCAAGTACACGACGGCCGACAAGCCGCGTTTCGTCTGCGGCGCGATCGGCCCGACGCCGAAGACCGCCTCGATCTCGCCCGACGTCAACGACCCCGGCGCGCGCAACGTCACGTTCGACGAACTGGCGCAGGCGTACGGCGAACAGGTGCGCGGGCTGCTCGATGGCGGCGCCGACGTGCTGCTCATCGAGACCGTCTTCGACACGCTCAACGCCAAGGCGGCCATTTTTGCCATCGAAGAAGAGTTCGACCGCCGCGGGCAACGCTGGCCGGTCATGATCAGCGGCACGGTGACGGACGCCTCCGGCCGCATCCTGTCCGGCCAGACCGTGGAGGCGTTCTGGTATTCGGTGCGGCACGCGCAGCCGCTGGCGGTGGGGCTGAACTGCGCGCTCGGCGCGGCGCTGATGCGGCCCTACATCGAGGCGCTGGCGCGCGTGGCCGACACCTTCGTCAGCGTCTATCCGAACGCCGGCCTGCCGAATCCGATGTCCGAGACCGGCTTCGACGAGACGCCGGAGGTGACCGCCGCCCTGCTGAAGGAGTTCGCCGAAGCTGGCTTCGTCAACATCGCCGGCGGCTGCTGCGGCACCACGCCCGAGCACATCGCGGCGATCGCGCGCGCCATCGAGGGGCTGCCGCCGCGCATGCCGCCGCCGCCGGACCGCGCGCTGCTGCTGGCGGGCCTGGAGCCGCTGCGCATCGACGAGGCGAGCCTGTTCGTCAACGTCGGCGAGCGCACCAACGTCACCGGCTCGAAGGCCTTCGCGCGCCTGATCCTGGCCGAGCGGTACGAGGAGGCGGTGGCGGTCGCCCGCCAGCAGGTGGAAAACGGCGCGCAGATGATCGACGTCAACATGGACGAGGCGATGCTCGATTCGGCGCGCGCGATGACGCGCTTTTTAAACCTGATCGCCGCCGAACCGGACATCGCGCGCGTGCCGGTGATGATCGACAGCAGCAAGTGGAGCGTGATCGAGGCCGGGCTGAAATGCGTGCAGGGCAAGGGCATCGTCAACTCGATCTCGCTGAAGGAGGGGGAGGCGGAGTTCCTGCGGCAGGCCAAGCGCGCGCGCGCCTACGGCGCGGCGGTGATCGTGATGGCCTTCGACGAGCGCGGCCAGGCCGATACCTTCGACCGCAAGATCGAGATCTGCCAGCGCAGCTATACGCTGCTGACGCAGCAGGCGGGCTTCCCGCCCGAGGACATCATCTTTGACCCCAACATCTTTGCCATCGCCACCGGCATCGAGGAGCACGACAATTACGCGGTCGACTTCATCGAGGCCACGCGCTGGATCCGCCGGCACCTGCCGTACGCGAAAGTCAGCGGCGGGGTGAGCAACGTCTCGTTCTCGTTCCGCGGCAACGAGCCCGTGCGCGAGGCGATCCACACGGTTTTCCTGTATCACGCGATCCGCGCCGGGCTCACGATGGGCATCGTCAACGCCGGTCAGCTCGGCGTGTACGAAGAGCTGGACCCCGAGTTGCGCGAGCGGGTCGAAGACGTGGTGCTGAACCGCCGCCCGGATGCCGGCGAGCGGCTGGTCGCGTTCGCCGAGCAGGTGAAGGCCGGCGGGCGCGAGAAAAAGGAGGATCTTGCGTGGCGCGCGGAGCCGGTGGAAAAGCGCCTCGCGCACGCGCTGGTGCACGGCATCGGCACGTACATCGTCGAGGACACCGAGGAATGCTGGCAGAAGATCGCCGCGCGCGGCGGGCGGCCGATCGAGGTGATCGAGGGGCCGCTGATGGACGGCATGAACATCGTCGGCGACCTGTTCGGCGCCGGCAAGATGTTCCTGCCGCAGGTGGTCAAGAGCGCGCGCGTGATGAAGCAGGCGGTGGCGCACCTGATTCCGTACATCGAGGCGGAGAAGGCGGCGCTTGCGGCCGCCGGCGGGCAGACGCGCGCCAAGGGCAAGGTGGTGATCGCCACCGTCAAGGGCGACGTGCACGACATCGGCAAGAACATCGTCGCCGTCGTGCTCCAGTGCAACAACTTCGAGGTCGTCAATCTCGGCGTGATGGTGCCGGCGGAAAAGATCCTCGCCGCCGCGCGCGAGGAGAACGCCGACATGATCGGGCTGTCGGGCCTGATCACGCCGTCGCTGGAGGAGATGGCGCACGTGGCGCGCGAGATGCAGCGGCTCGGCTTCACGCTGCCGCTGTTGATCGGCGGCGCGACCACCAGCCGCGTGCACACCGCGGTGAAGATCGCGCCGCATTACACCAACGGCCCGGTCATCTACGTGCCGGACGCGAGCCGCGCGGTCGGGGTGTGCCAGAACCTGGTGTCGGACGAGGCGGCGGCGCAGTTCATCGCCGACATCCGCGCCGAGTACGCGCGCGTGCGCGAGCAGCATGCGGCCAAAAAGGGGCCGGAGCTGATCGATCTGGCGGCGGCGCGCGCCAACGCCACCCGCATCGACTGGCGCGGCTATGTGCCGCCGAAGCCGAAATTCATCGGCCGGCGCGTGTTCCGCAACTACGACCTGGCGATGATCGCCAAGTACATCGACTGGGGACCGTTTTTCAAGACCTGGGACCTGCACGGGCCGTTTCCGCAGATCCTGGCCGACGAGGTAGTCGGCGAGCATGCGCGGCAGGTGTTCGCGGAGGGCGAAAAGATGCTGGAGCGCATCGTCGCCGAGCGCTGGCTGACCGCGCATGCCGTGGTCGCCTTCTATCCGGCCGCCAGTGTGGGCGACGACATCGAGGTCTATGCC
>JANWUU010000269.1 GCA_025057735.1 Burkholderiaceae bacterium | reverse complement strand
GCGCGCGAGAAGGCGAACTCGCTGATCAAGAAGCTCATCTTCGCCACCCTGTCGGTGGTGGCGCTGGTGTGGGCCACCCTGGGCCGGCGCGAGGCGATCGTGGTCGGCATCGCGGTGATCCTGACGCTCGCCACCACGCTGTTCGCCTCCTGGGCGTGGGGCTTCACGTTAAATCGCGTCTCGCTGTTCGCGCTCATTTTCTCGATCGGCATCCTGGTCGACGATGCCATCGTGGTCGTAGAGAACATCCATCGCCGCAGCGCCTTCGATCGCGACGCGCCCACCGACATGATCCCGCGCGCGGTCGACGAAGTCGGCGGCCCGACCATCCTGGCCACGCTGACCGTCATCGCGGCGCTGCTGCCGATGGCCTTCGTCACCGGGTTAATGGGCCCGTACATGGCGCCGATCCCGATCAACTCCTCGCTCGGCATGTTGCTGTCGCTGGCGGTGGCCTTCGTCGTCACGCCGTGGCTGGCGCTGCGGCTGCTGCATCGGCACGTGGGCGGCCATCACGTGCCGGCGAGCGCCGAGAAGTTGTCGGCCGCGCTGTCGCGCTTCTTCACCCGCCTGATGACGCCGTTCTTGCGCGGTGCCGACGGCGCGCGCAACCGGCGCTGGCTGTGGCTAGGCACGCTGGCGGCCATCGCTGTCTCGGTGGCGCTGGTGCCGCTGCAGTTCGTGGTGCTGAAGATGCTGCCTTTTGACAACAAGAGCGAATTCCAGGTGGTGGTGGACATGCCCACCGGCACCGCGGTCGAGCGCACCGCGGGCGTGCTGCACGAGCTGGCCGCGGAACTGGCGAAAGTGCCGGAGGTCACGCACCTGCAGGCGTATGCGGGCCTGTCTTCGCCGATCAGCTTCAACGGCCTGGTGCGGCAGTACTACCTGCGCAGCGGCGGCGAGGTCGGCGACATCCAGGTCAATCTGGTCGACAAGGCGCACCGCAGCCGCAAGAGCCACGACATCGCGCAGGAAGTGGCGCCCAGGCTGGCGGCGATCGCGCGCCGCCACGGCGCCGACCTCAAGGTGGTGGAAGTGCCGCCCGGGCCACCGGTGCTCTCGCCGATCGTGGCCGAGATCTACGGGCCCGAGTATGACGCGCAGGTGGCACTCGCCCGCAAAGTGCGCGCGGTGTTCGAGGCCACGCCCGACATCGTCGCGGTGGACGATTCGACGCTTGATGCCGCCGAACGCATCGTGCTGCGCGTCGATACCGCGCGCGCGGCGCTGTACGGCATTCCGGCGGCGGAGGCGGCGCGCGCCGCGCGCCTGGCGCTGGCCGGCGAGGACGTCACGCCGCTGCACGATGGAACCAGCAAGTACGCGGTGCCGGTGCGCGTGGCGCTGGCGCCGGAGAAAGCCGGCGATCTGCAGGAAGTGCTGAAACTGCGCCTGCGCGGCCAGGACGCGCAGGGCCGCAGCTACGAGGTGGCGCTGGCGGAACTGGTGCGCGCGCAGCGCCTGCCGGCGGAGCGCGTGATCTACCGCAAGGACCTGCAGCCGGTCGTCTATGTGGTGGGCGACGTCGCGGGCGGGCCGGGCAAGACCGATTCGCCCCTGTACGGCATGTTCGCGCTGCGCAAGGGCATCGCCGAGATCGCTACGCCGGGCGGGCTGCCGCTGCAGGAGTACTGGACCGCGCCGCCGTCGAACCGCTACGCCGCCTTCGGCCTGAAATGGGACGGCGAGTGGCAGGTCACCTACGAGACCTTCCGCGACATGGGCATCGCCTACGCGGTCGGGCTGATCCTGATCTACCTGCTGGTGGTGGCGCAGTTCCGTTCGTACCTGACGCCGCTGATCATCATGGCGCCGATTCCGCTGACCATCATCGGCGTGCTGCCCGGCCACGCGCTGCTGGGCGCGCAGTTCACCGCCACCTCGATGATCGGCATGATCGCGCTGGCGGGCATCATCGTGCGCAACTCGATTCTGCTGGTGGACTTCATCCACCTGCGCCTGGCCGAATGCGGCGACTTGCAACAGGCCACGATCGATGCCGCCGCGGTGCGCGCCAAGCCGATCGTGCTGACGGCCGTGGCGGCGATGCTGGGCGCGGTGTTCATCCTGGACGATCCGATCTTCAACGGGCTGGCGATCTCGCTGCTGTTCGGCATCTTCGTCTCCACGCTGCTGACGCTGCTCGTCATCCCGGTGCTGTACTACGCGGCCACCTGGCGGCAGGAAGCCGCCCGCGTGTGCGCCGCGCCGACCGCTTCGCAACCCCAACCGCAAGGAGCCTGACCATGACCGTCGAACGTTACATCCGCATCTTTGCCGGCTCGTTCATCCTGCTGTCGCTCGCGCTCGGCGTGGAGGGCAGCCCGCTGTTTGTGTCCAAGTGGTTCCTCGCCTTCACCGCCTTCGTCGGCGCCAATCTGCTGCAATTCGGCTTCACCGACTTCTGCCCGCTCGGCTGGATCCTGAAGAAGCTGGGCGTGCCCGAGTCGCGCGCCGCCTGCGCCTAAGCGCATCATGGCCGGGGCGAAATCGGCCGCGCTCGCGCGCCACGAGCTGGTGGTGCGGCTCAAGCGCGTCGAGGGCCAGCTGCGCGGTATCCAGTCGATGATCGAATCCGGCGCCGACTGCGAGGCGATCGCGCAGCAGTTCTCGGCCGCGCGCAAGGCGCTGGACCGCGCGTTCTACGAGCTGCTCGCCTGCGCGCTGGAGCACCCGCAGTTCTCGGCCGAGGCGGGAGAAAGCGACGAGGCGCGCGTGCAGCGCATCGCGCGCACGCTGGCGAAGTTCGCGTAGCGGCGCACCCCGCTCAGTCGAGCACCAGATCGTTGTCGCGCGCCGCCCGCAGGCCGGTCGCCGGCGGCTCGTAGGGAGCGCGCACCGCGTGCCCCTGGCCGAAACCGAAACCGACCGCCGCGGCCAGATCGCACTGCGGCGCCTGGTCGAGCGCCGCCACGATCATCCGCTCCGGCCGCAGTCCGACCGCGCGCGCCTCCAGCGCCAGATCGCCCCAGAACTCGATGCGCGTGGAGGCCAGCGCCGGTAGCTGGGCGAAGTCGGGCGCCAAGAAGTCGATCGCCCGCATCTCCATGCCGATGCGCGCCGCCGAGAGCCGGTAGCCGACCGGGATCTGCTGCGCGCGCAGCCACTCGATGAAGCTGCGCAGCCGATACGGCGAGCGCAGCCGCGCCACCTGGCCGCGCAGGATCACGCACAGCCGATGCGCCACCAGCCGGTGTGCGTCGATCGTGTCGGTGACCGGCTCGAGCGCCCGCTCGATCGTGCCGAAGGACAGCACCACGCCGATGCGCCGCACCCGCTCGTGCTCCAGCAGCGCGCAGGCCTTGACGAGCGCCGCCAGCTGCAGACGAGCGCGCTGCATCGTGCTCGGCACGAAGCCCTCGGTCCACAGGTACAGCTCGTCGAACCAGCGCTCGCGCGAGGACAGGCTGACCGTCGGCCACATCGTGGCGCAGACGAAGCCCTGCAGCGGCAGGTTCGGATCGCGCCCCAGTGCCGCGGCCGGCCAGCGGGCGCCGGACATACCCCATCTCCTCCACGGCGGAAATCCTCATTTTTGCTTCGCAGGAATCCGGCGACAACGGGAAGATGCGACACCCCGCGCGGGTGGCGCGATCGCGGTCGGGGGCATGCCGCGCCTGCGTCGGATCGCGCGGCCGATGCCTTAGGATTGGCCGCCTTGCGGCTGCCCGTAGGTGGCGAACTTCTCCAGCACGCGCGCCATTTCGTCCTCCGGCAGCCGGGGCGGCTCGCCGAGCTGACGGGCGCGCAGGTAGACGTCGGCGAGGTTCTCGACCTCCACCGCCAGCGCGAGCGCGCGTACCAGATCGCGCTCGCAGGCGATCACGCCGTGGTGCGCGAGCAGGCAGGCCTTGCGTCCGGCCAGTGCCGCCAGGGCGGCGTCCGACAGCGCCTGCGTGCCAAAGGTCGCGTACGGCGCGCAGCGGATGTCGGCGCCGCCGGCGACGGCGACCATGTAATGGAACGCCGGGATGCCCAGACCGTGGCAGGCGAGCGCGGTGGCGGCGGGCGAATGCGTGTGCACAATGGCGTTGAACTCCGGGCGCGTGCGCAGGATGTCGCGGTGGAAGCGCCATTCGCTGCTGGGCGCGCGCGCACCGGCCGTGCCGGCGGGCAAATCCTCGCCAGCGGCCGCCGTCAGCGGGATGAACACCAGGTCCTCCGGCACGAGCGCCTCGTAGGGTACGCCGGTCGGCGTGATCACCAGGCCCTCGCGCGCGCCGCGCACGCAGCGCGCCGACACGTTGCCCGCCTTGTTGACGTTGATGCCGGCGGCGTTCATTGCGCGCGCGGTGGCGATCACCTGCGCGCGCAAGGCGGGGCCGTCTTCGGGCAGCACCGTCATGGCTTGTCGGCCGTCGCCGGCCGTCGGTGGACCGCCGCGTCCGTGTGTCCGCCGGACGAGGGTTCGAACAGTGTGGCCAGTTCGGCCGGCTTGGCCACGCCGCGCTCGGTGACGATGCCTGTGACCAGCCGCGCCGGCGTGATGTCGAACGCCGGATTGGCCACCGGCGTGTGCGCTTCGGCGATCGCCACCGCCGCGCGGGCGCCGGCACCATCGCGGCCGTAGACGAGACGAACCTCGTCACTGCCGCGTTCCTCGATCTCGATCGCCTCCGCCGCGATCGACCAGTCGATCGTCGGCGACGGCACCGCGGCATAGAACGGGATGCCGCAGTCGGCGGCGGCGGCCGCCTTCAGGTAGGTGCCGATCTTGTTGCAGACGTCGCCGGCCCGCGTGACGCGATCGGCGCCGACCAGCACCACGTCGACGCGACCGCTACGCATCAGATGCCCGGCGGCGTTGTCCACGATCAGCGTATGCGGCACGCCATGCGCGGCCAGCTCCCAAGCGGTGAGCAAGCCCTGATTGCGCGGGCGCGTTTCGCTCGCCCACACGTGCACCGGCACGCCGGCATCGTGCGCCTGGTAAATGGCCGACAGCGCGGTGCCGTAGTCCACGGTGGCGAGCCAGCCCGTGTTGCAGTGGGTCAGCACCTGCACCGGCCGCCGCGTGCGTTCGTGAAGGGCGGCGAGCAGCCGCGCGCCGTGTTCGCCGAGCGCCCGGTTGATGGCAACGTCCTCCTCGGCGATGAACGCGGCTTCCTGCCACGCCGCCGCTGCCCGCTGCGACGGCGGCAGCGGCGCAACGCGCGCGCGCAGGCGGTCCAGCGCCCAGCGCAGATTGACGGCCGTCGGTCGTGCGGCCGCCAGTTCGCGATAGGCGCGCGCGAGCGCCGCGTCGCTGCTGTCTGCGCGCAGCGCCAGCGCCAGCCCATAGGCGCCTGCCACGCCGATCAGCGGTGCGCCGCGCACGCGCATCGACCGGATCGCCTCCACGACCGCGCCGCAGGAGGCGAGCTCGACGGTCACGAACTCGTACGGCAGCCGGGACTGATCGACGATGCCGATGCGCGACTCGCCGACCGCCCACAGCGCGCGATAGTGGCGGGCGCCGACCTTCATCGCCTGGCGGGTGTCGTCACGCGCGGCGGCAGCGGCGCCTCAGAAGCGCCAGCCCACGCCGAGCGAAAACAGATCGGCCTTGAGCTTTTCGTTCGCCTGCGTGGTCGCCCGGGCGTGGTCCCAGTCGAGGTGCACCGTGAGCCCGCGCCAGACGGCGAAGGAGGCGCCGGCGCCGAAAAGCGGGTTGGCGCGCGTCTTGTGGCCGCGCACGCTTACGCCAC
>JANWUU010000219.1 GCA_025057735.1 Burkholderiaceae bacterium | reverse complement strand
CGCGTGGATCGGCTACGAACGCAACGAGCGTGTGGCGCCGCAACGCATTGCCGACTCGGAGGTGCGCGAGCGACTGCTGCGCTACCTCGCCGCCGCCGACCGCATCCGCGCGCTGGAGGCGCGTGCGGCCGAGCAGGCCGCGCAGTTGCGGCGGCTGGAACGCGAGGGCGGCGATCGGCGCGAGATCGCCGCGCTGCGCCACGAACTGCACCTGACCGAGGTCGATGCCGCCGATCTGGCCGCCGAAAACAAGGAGCGCTGGCAGCGCCTGCAGCGCGTGACCCTGCAGCGCGGTGAAGCGGAGGACGGCGGCGTGGCGTTTTACCTGGAAGGGCAGTTGCCGCCGCAGGCGCGCAGCGACGGCCGCGCCTGGCGGATCCGGAAAGTCGTCGGCGGCGAGGTGCAGCTCGCCGGCGGTGGCGACGTGGTCGGCACGATCCCGCAGGGGCTGCCGGCGCTGCGCGTGCCGGCGATCACGCTGGAGGGTGTGCTGTCGCTGCTGTCGGCGGCGTTCGTCATCGCGCTGGTCGGTTTCATGGAATCGATCGCGATGGCCAAGGCGCTGGCGGCCAAGACGCGCCAGCGGCTGGATCCGAACCAGGAACTGATCGGGCAGGGTGTCGCCAACCTGGGCGGGGCGTTCTTCCAGTCGTACCCGGCCTGCGGTTCGTTCACCGGTTCGGCCATCAACTTGCAGGCGGGCGCGAAGACCGGGCTGGCGATGGTCTTCAACGGTCTGTTCATCGTGGCCACGCTACTGGTGCTCACCCCCTATCTGTATCACCTGCCGAAGGCCACACTCGCGGTGATCATCCTGCTGGCGGTCAGCGGCCTCGTCACGCCGGCGGCGCTGAGGCACACCTGGCGCGCCAGCCGCAGCGACGGCATCGTGGCGGGCGTCACGTTCGCGGTCACGCTGCTGACCGCGCCGCACCTGGATCGCGGCATCCTGATCGGCGCCGCGCTGGCGGTCGTCATCTACCTGCTGCAGACGATGCGCCCGCGCGTGGCGGTGCTCGGCCGTGCCCCCGATGGGGCGCTGCGCGACGTGCGCGTGCACGCCGGGGCGCGCACCAGCCCCGACATCCTGGTGCTGCGCTTCGACGCGGGGCTGTATTTCGCCAACGCCGCCTTCTTCGAGGAACAGGTGCTGGAGGCGGTCGCGGCGCATCCGCAGGCCAAGGTGCTGCTGATCTCGGGCGCCAGCATCAACCGCATCGACGCCTCCGGCGAGGAGGTGGTGCGGCACCTGGTCGAGCGCCTGCGCGAAAGCGGCATCACGGTCGTCTTCAGCGGATTGAAGAAGCAGGTGCTGGACGTGTTGCGCAGCACCGGGCTGGAAGCGGAGATCGGCGCCGACAACCTGCTGCCGAACGACGAACAGGCGCTGGCCGAGATCTACCGCCGGCTGGGGCGCGACGGCCGCGGTGAGCTGCTGCCGGCGGCCGACGAGGTGACGGCATGAGCGGGCGATGCAGTCCGTCGATGCGCCCCGGGACGCTGCCCAGCAGCCTTGCGCGGATGGCCTCGCGCTGAGGGCGGGGCGAGGGACCGATGGCGCAGCAACTGAACCTGGCGCGGGCGGCGCAACTGGTCGGAGTGCCGCGCGCCACGCTGCAGCGCATGATCCGTGCCGGCGAGCTGCGGTCGTTCGATGGTCTGATCGCGATCGACGAGCTGCGGCGCGCGTTTCCGCAGGCGGCCCTGGACGACGCTGGCGCGTTCGAAAAGGTGGCGCGCATCCGCGCCGAGGCGTTCGGCCGCCGGCTGCGCGAGCGCCTGCTGCCCTCGCAGGAGGCGCTGGCGCAGCGGCTGTTCGCGCAGAGCCAGGAACTGGCCGACGTGCGCCGCTTCCTGCAGGCGTACCACGCGCTGGTGGTCGAGACGCAAGCAAAATTGGGCGCCTATGCGCGCGACAGCGGGGATGCCCGCGTGGCGGCGCTCGCCGCCGAGCTTGAGGCCGGACTGCACCGCGTGCTCGCCACCGAACCCGCGCAACCGATCGATGCGATGGCCAACATGCTGAACGTGATTTCCGCCCAGGTGACGGTGCGCCCCAGCGGCCGCCAGTTCGTCGTCGAGGGCAACGAGTCGATCCTGCAGGCGGGCCTGAAGGCGGGCCTGCGGCTGGCCTACGGCTGCGGCACCGGCACCTGCGGCCTGTGCAAGGCGCGCATCGTCTCCGGCGAGACGCGCCAGGTCATGGCGAGCGACTACCGCCTGACCGAACAGGAAAAGGCGCTCGGCTACAAGCTGCTGTGCGCGCACACGCCGGTCACCGACATCGTGGTAGAGACGCTGGAGGCGCGCGGGCCGGCGGACGTGCCGCAGCAAGCGCTGGAGGCGCGCGTGCGCGCGGTGACGCCGCTGGCGGCCGACACGCTGCTGCTGCACCTGCAGACGCCGCGCAGCAGCCGCCTGCGTTTCCTCGCCGGGCAGGCGGTCACGCTGGGGCTGGCCACCGCCGCCGGCGACGTGCAGACCACGCGGCCGCTGGCCAGTTGCCCGTGCGACGAGCGCAACCTGCACTTTCATGTGGCGCGCGACGAGGACGACGAATTCGCGCGCCTGCTGTTCGCCGGCGAGCTGCGGCCGAACACGGCGGTCAACGTGCGCGGTCCGGTCGGCGACTTCGTGCTGCCGCCGGAGTCCGCCCGCCCGCTGCTGATGCTGGCCTGCGACGTGGGCTTCGCGCCCATTAAGAGCCTGATCGAATCGGCGCTCGCCGCCGAGGAGGCGGACTCGATCACGTTGCATTGGCTGGCCACGCGCGCCGACGGCCATTACCTCGCCAACCAGTGTCGCGCCTGGGCGGAGGCGCTCGATCACTTCCGCTTCCGCCTGCACGAGGCCGCTAGCCCGCTGGCGGGCGCGCAGGCGCTGGCGGCGCAGGTGCTCGCCGACGCGGCATGGCGCGACAGCGACATCTTCGTGGCCGGGCCGGCGGAATTCGTCGAGCGGCTGGAGGACGAGCTGATCCTGGCCGGCGCGGCGCGCGAGCGGCTGCATCTGCTGGCTCTGTAGGGGCAACCGACGAGGGCGAACGATGAGCGACGCACTGGCGTACCTGGTGAAGGCGCGGCCCGAGGCGATGGGCCATTACCTGAAGTTCCTGAAACTGGCCGGCGGCAGCCTCGATCCGAAGACGCGCGCTCTGATCTCGGTGATCACCAAGGTGCACGCGCAGACCGAACGGGGTCTGAAGCAGTACCTGAACCGCGCGCTGCGCGACGGCTGCACCGCCAACGAGGTGCTCGATGCGCTGCTGATGGCTTTTCCGGCGCTCGGGCTGGCGAAGATCGTATGGGCGATCGACGTGATCCTGAAGATGGATCTGCCCGAGTTCCGCCTGCAGGCCCTGGGCGGCGCGCCGATGTGGCACGACCTGATGGCGGCCGACGCGCTGGCGGTCGGGCAGACCGCGCGCGTGGACTGCGACGGCCGCGGCGTGTTCGTCTACCGCGGGCCGGACGGGTTCCGCGCCTACGACAGCCG
>JANWUU010000173.1 GCA_025057735.1 Burkholderiaceae bacterium | reverse complement strand
ATATCGACCGGCTGGCGGCGCGCGACGGACCGCTGTGGCGGCGCGTGAAGTTCGACGAGCTGCTGGCGCAACAGATATCGCTGAAGCTGGCGCGCGCGCAGCGCGCGTCTCGCAGCGCGCCGCCGCTTGTGCCTGCGGGCGATCTGGCGCAGCGGTTGCTGGCGTCGCTGCCGTTCGAGCTGACGGCGGCGCAGCGGCGCGTGCGCGCCGAAGTCGACGCCGATCTCGCCTCCGGCACGCCGATGCAGCGGCTGGTGCAGGGCGATGTGGGTAGCGGCAAGACCGTGATCGCGGCGCTGGCCGCTGCGCGCGCCATCGACGCGGGTTATCAGGCGGCGCTGATGGCGCCCACCGAGATCCTGGCCGAGCAGCATTTCCGCCGCATCGCCCAGTGGCTCGATCCGCTGGGCGTGCAGGTGGCCTGGCTGGCGGGGAAGCTGAAACCGAGCGAGAAACGCGCCGCGCAGGCGGCGATTGCCGAGGGGCGCGCGCAACTGGCGGTGGGCACGCACGCGCTGGTGCAGGAGGGGGTGCGTTTCGCGCGGCTGGGGCTGGCGATCATCGACGAGCAGCATCGCTTCGGCGTGGCGCAGCGCCTGGCGCTGCGCGAGGCGGCCGTAGCGCCGCATCTGCTGATGCTGTCGGCAACGCCGATCCCGCGCACGCTGGCGATGACCTATTTCGCCGATCTGGACGTATCGGTGATCGACGAGCTGCCGCCGGGCCGCACGCCCGTCGTCACCAAGCTGGTGGCCAGTGCGCGCCGCGACGAGGTGCTGGCGCGGGTGCGCGAGGAAGTGGCCTGCGGCCGGCAGGCCTACTGGGTCTGCCCGCTGGTCGAGGAGGACGGCGGCGCGCAGACCGAGCTGACCGCGGCCACCGAGATGTACACGCAGGTGCGGGCGGCGTTTCCCGAGCTGCGCGTGGGACTGCTGCACGGGCAACTGCCGGCGGCGGAGAAGAACGCCGTCATGCAGGCCTTCGCCGCCGCGGCGCTGGACATCCTGGTGGCCACCACCGTCATCGAGGTGGGGGTGGACGTGCCGAATGCCTCCCTGATGGTGATCGAGCACGCGCAGCGCTTCGGGCTGGCGCAACTGCACCAGTTGCGCGGCCGCGTCGGCCGCGGCGGACGGCAGAGCTACTGCGTGCTGCTGTACGACGAGCCGCTGTCGGAGGCGGCGCGCGCGCGGCTGCGCATTTTGTACGAGACCACCGACGGTTTCGAGATCGCGCGCCGCGACCTGCAACTGCGCGGCCCGGGCGAGTTCCTCGGCCGCCGCCAGTCCGGCGTGCCGCTGCTGCGCTACGCCGACCTGGAACGGGACGCCGACCTGGTGGAGGCGGCGCGCGATGCCGCCGTCGAGCTGCTGCGCGAGCATCCGCAGGCGGCGCGCGAGCATGTCCGGCGCTGGCTGGGCAGCCGGGCGGCGCTGGCGGCCGCCTGAGCGGCGCCCGATACACTGCGCGGGCGATGACGCTCACCGAACTGAAGTACATCGTCGCGCTGGCGCGCGAGCGCCATTTCGGGCGCGCCGCCGACGCCTGCTTCGTCAGTCAGCCGACGCTGTCGGTGGCGGTGAAGAAGCTCGAGGAGGAACTCGGCGTGCTGCTGTTCGAGCGGCGCGCCAACGAGGTGACGGTCACGCCCGCCGGCGAACGCATCGTCGCGCAGGCGAGCCGGGTGCTGGCCGAGGCGGCCCGCATCAAGGAACTGGCGCAGGAGGGCCGCGATCCGCTGGCCGGGCCGCTGCGCGTCGGCGTCATCTACACGATCGGGCCCTATCTGTTGCCGCATCTGGTGCCGCGCCTGCTGCAGGACGTGCCCGGCATGCCGCTGCTGCTGTACGAAAACTTCACCACCCGCCTGCTGGAAATGGTGAAGGCGGGCGAGATCGACGTCGCGATCCTGGCGTTGCCGCTGCCCGAGGCGGGCCTGATGATGCAGCCGGTGTACGACGAGCCGTTCGTGGTGGCGGTGCCGCGCGGCCACCCGTGGGCAAAGCGCCGGGGCGCGCAGCAGGGCGTGCGCGCCGAAGAGCTGAAGGACCAGACGATGCTGCTGCTCGGGACCGGGCACTGCTTCCGTGACCAGGTGCTGGAGGTCTGTCCGGAGATGATGCGCTTGTCGTCCGACGCCGAGGGCATCCAGAAGACCTTCGAGGGCTCGTCGCTGGAGACGATCCGCCACATGGTGGCCTCGGGGCTGGGCATCACGCTGCTGCCGGTGTCCTCGGTTCCCGCGAAGACGCCGCGGGGCTCGCTGATCGAGTACGTGCCGTTCGCGCCGCCGCCGCCCGACCGCCGCGTGGTGCTGGTCTGGCGCAAGAGCTTTCCGCGTCAGCCTGCCGTCGAGGCGCTGCGGCGCGCGATCGTCGCCTGTCCGCTGCATGGCGTGCGCATGCTGGAGGCGCCGCCGCAGCCGCTCTAGCGGCTATCGCGTTCATTTCGGAATTTCATTGGCCCTGCCGGGTCCAAGGGCATAGCATGCGGAGCGATGAGCGGAACAGGCAGAAAGAGGAGATTGGCAATGGGCAAGGACAAAAACGGCCACAACGGGCTTGTGATCGACATCGGCATCGCGGAGAAGGACCGTGCGAAGATCGCCGAGGGGCTGTCGCGCGTGCTGGCCGACACTTTCGCGCTGTACCTAAAGACGCACAATTTCCACTGGAACGTGGAAGGGCCGATGTTCAACACGCTGCACCAGATGTTCCAAGAGCAGTACACCGAGCTGTGGAACGCGCTGGACCTGATCGCCGAGCGCATCCGCTCGCTCGGCCACCCCGCGCCCGGCGGCTTCGAGGCGTTCGGCAAGCTGACCGGCATCGAGGATACCGACGGCGTGCCGGAGGCGATG
>JANWUU010000168.1 GCA_025057735.1 Burkholderiaceae bacterium | reverse complement strand
TTGTTCAGCGCGTGGCCCGACTTGTGCGCGCGATAGGCCGCCAGCAGCGGCCGGCCGAGCAGGTACAGGTCGCCGATCGCGTCCAGCACCTTGTGTTTGGCGAATTCGTCGCCCGAGCGCAGGCCGTCCGTGTTCAGCACCCGGTATTCGTCCATGACGATGGCGTTCTCGAAGTTGCCGCCCAAAGCCAGGCCCGCGGCGCGCAGCGCCTCCACCTCGTTGGCGAAGCCGAAGGTGCGCGCGCGCGCCACCGCGGTGACGTAGGACTCGCGGGCGAAATCGACCTCCACCGCCTGCTCGGTGACGTCGATGGCCGGGTGATTGAAGTCGATCGAGAAGCTCAGCCTGAAGCCGAAATGCGGCTCCAGGCGCGCCCATTTGTCGCCCTCGCGTACCTCCACCGGCTTGCGCACGCGCACGAACTGGCGCGGCGCCGGCTGCTCGACGATGCCGGCCGACTGGATCAGGAACACGAAGCTGGCCGCGCTGCCGTCCATGATCGGAATCTCCGGCGCATCGACATCGACGTAGCAGTTGTCGATGCCAAGGCCGGCCAACGCGCTCATCAGATGTTCGACGGTGGCGATGCGCACGTCGCCCAATTGCAGCGTCGAGGCCATGCGCGTGTCGCCGACCGCCAGCGCGCTGGCGGCGATCGACACCGGCGGCTCCAGGTCGACGCGGCGAAACACGATGCCCGTGTCCACCGCGGCCGGCCGCAGCGTCAATTCGACTTTCGTGCCGCTGTGCAGGCCGATGCCGACGGTGCGGACCAGGCTCTTGAGCGTTCGCTGTCTGATCATGGCCGCATTATCGGCGATCCGCCGGCGACACCTGGCCCGCGGCCGCCGGCGGGGATTCCCATCAGTCGGCCTGTTTGCGCAGGAAGGTCGGGATGTCGAGCCGGTCGGTGCCCGCTTCCTCCAGCGCCGCCACGCGCGCCGCCGCCGCTTCGCGGCTGCCGCTGCGCCAGATGGCGGGCGTCGAGAACTGCGCATAGTCCGGCGCCGGCGCCACCCCGAGCGGAGGCAGGTTGTCGGTGCCGGTGCGGGCGGCATTTTTCACCACCGCCAGCGGCGCTTTCTTGGCGTTCAGGCGCCCGAGGCCGGTGGCGACCACCGTCACCCGCAGGTTGTCGCCCATCGCATCGTCCCGCACGGTGCCGAAAATCACGGTCGCGTCCTCGGCGGCGAACTCGCGGATGGTGTTCATCACCACGCTTGTTTCGCGCAGCTTGAGCGACCCGCTGGCCGTGATGTTGACCAGCACGCCGCGCGCCCCGGATAAATCGACACCCTCCAGCAGCGGGCTGGCCACCGCCTGCTCGGCGGCAATGCGGGCGCGATCCGGTCCGCTCGCGGTGGCCGTCCCCATCATCGCCTTGCCGTGTTCGCTCATCACGGTCTTGACGTCCTCGAAATCCACGTTGATCAGCCCCGGCACGTTGATGATCTCGGCGATACCGGCGCAGGCGTTGTGCAGCACGTCGTCGGCGGCGGCGAAGCAGGCCTGCATCTCGGCGTCCTCGCCCAGCACCTCCTGCAGCTTGTCGTTCAGGATCACGATCAGCGAGTGCACCTTGTCCTCCAATTCCAGCAAGCCGGTCTCCGCGACCTCCATGCGTCGCCGACCCTCGAACGCGAACGGCTTGGAAACCACCGCCACCGTGAGGATCCCGAGCTCCTTGGCCACCTCGGCCACCACCGGCGCCGCCCCCGTGCCGGTGCCGCCCCCCATGCCAGCGGTGATGAACACCATGTGGGCACCGCGCAGCGCATCGGCGATGCGATCGCGCGCCTCCATCGCCGCCTGGCGCCCCATCTCGGGCCGGCTGCCGGCGCCCAGGCCCGTGGTGCCGAGCTGAATGATGTTGCGTGCCGAGGAGCGCGCCAGCGCCTGATGGTCGGTGTTGGCGCAAATGAACTCCACGCCCTGCACGCCGCGCCGAATCATGTGCTCGACCGCGTTGCCGCCGGCGCCGCCCACGCCGATGACCTTGATCACGGTGCCGCGCGTTTCGGTTTCCAGGACCTCGAATGCCATGCTCGTTCTCCTTCGTGGGTTGCTTCAGATCCAAACGCGCAATGGCAACGACGGCGCGAAGTCGACCTCATCACCGCAGTTGACACTGCACGCTTGCCCGCCCGGTCCGCCGGCGTGCGGCGGACTCAGAAATTGCCGACGATCCATTCCTTCATCCTGCGCAAGGTTTGCTTGAAAGTCCCCACCCGTGCCGCTGCACGGCGACCACGCTGCCGCTGCGCATACGCCTCGGTCAGCAAACCCATGACGGTGGCAAAGCGCGGATTGCGCGCCACGTCCGCCAGCGGCCCGTCATAGGTCGGCCAGCCAATGCGCGCCGGCTTCAGGAACACGTCCTCCGCCACCTCGGTGACGCCGGGCAGCAGCGCGCTGCCGCCGGTCAGCACCACGCCACAGGAGATCAGCTCCTCGTAGCCGGAATCGCGGATCACGCGCTGCACCAGCGAGAACAGCTCCTGCACGCGCGGCTCGATGACGGCGGCCAGCGTCTGCCGCGACAGCGAGCGCGGCGGCCGATCGCCCAGCCCCGGGATTTCGATGCGCTCGTTGGGGTCGGCCAGGACCTCCTTGGCCACGCCGTGCCGCAGCTTGATCTCCTCGGCATCCGCGATCGGCGTGCGCAGCGCCATCGCGATGTCGTTGCTGATCTGGTCGCCGGCGATCGGAATCACCGCCGTGTGGCGGATCGCCCCGCCGGTGAAAATGGCGATGTCGGTGGTGCCGCCGCCGACGTCGATCAGCGCCACGCCCAGCTCCTTCTCGTCTGGTGTCAGCACCGCCATGCTGGAGGCGAGCGGCTGCAGCATCAGGTCGTTGACCTCAAGTCCGCAGCGCCGCACGCACTTGACGATGTTCTGCGCGGCGCTGACCGCGCCGCTGACGATGTGCACGCGCACCTCCAGCCGCACCCCGCTCATGCCGATCGGCTCGCGAATGTCCTCCTGGCCGTCGACGATGAACTCCTGCGTCAGGACGTGCAGGATCTGCTGGTCGGTCGGGATGTTGACCGCACGCGCCGTCTCCAGCACGCGCGCCACGTCCTCGGCGGTCACCTCGCGGTTCTTGATCGCCACCATGCCGCTGGAGTTGAAGCTGCGGATGTGACTGCCGGCGATGCCGGTGTAGACGTCGCTGATGCGGCAGGCGGCCATCAGCTCGGCCTCCTCCACCGCCCGTCGGATCGACTGCACGGTGGCCTCGATGTTGACCACGACGCCCTTGCGCAGTCCCTCCGAAGGCGCCTGCCCGAGCCCGATGAGCTGGAAGCGCCCGTCGAGCACCTCGGCCACCGCCACCACCACCTTGGAGGTGCCGATGTCCACGCCGACAATAAGATCCTTGCTTTCCGCCCTCATGACTTGCCTGCCGCAACGGGTGCCCCACGCGCCGGCGCCACCGCCACGCCGTTCGGATACCGAAGGTCGATGCGGCGTGGCGGCTCGCCGAGCTGCGCCAGAACGTAGGGGTAAACCGCCGCCAGCCGGGCGAGGGACTCGCGCAGCCGCCCCGGTGGGTCGTCGCGGCCCAGCTCCAGGCGCTGTCCACCCTCGGTGACCACGCGCAGCGCACCGCGCTCGGAGATCTCAAGCGCCGCCACCGTCAGCGCCAAGGGCGCCAGCGCCGCCGCGATCTCGGTGTAACGACGCGCCGCTTCCGGAGCGAGCCGTGCCGGGCCGTCGAACTGCACCAACGGACCGTCCAGCTCGGCCTCGGCAACGTTGGCCGCGAACAGGCGACCGTCGTCGGCCAGCAGGCGGCCGTCGCTCCAGACGCCGAGCGCGCGGTGCTCCCGCAGCGTGACCACCAAGCGGTCCGGGAAGACGCGCCGCACGGAAGCCGCCGCCACCCAGGGGATCGCCTCCAGCGCCTGCTGGACCTGCGGCAGCGAGACGCCGAAGAAGCCACCCTGCAGGCGGCCGGCGAGCGCCGCCCGCACGGCGGCGGCGCTGACGTGCGCCACCTCGCCCCGCACTTCGATGCGCCGCAGCTCGAAGCGCGGATGGGCGGCCGCCCAGCGCAGCATGCCGAGCAATAAAATGGCGGCCGCAGCTCCTAGCAGCAGCCGGGTCGTCCACTGCATCAGGCGTAGGCCATTCATGCGCGGGTCTCCAGCGCCGCGTGGGCGAGGATCTCCAGCACCAGATCCTCATAGGAGAGACCGGCGGCGCGCGCCGCCATCGGCACCAGCGAGTGCGAGGTCATGCCCGGCGCGGTGTTCAGCTCCAGCAGGTAGGGGCGGTCGCCGCGCGCATCGACCTGCAGCATCACGTCCACGCGCCCCCAGCCGCGTGCGCCGAGCGCGTTGTAGGCGCGCACGCACAGCGCCTGGATCTCGGCCGCCAGCGCCGGCGGCAGCGGCGCCGGACACAGGTACTGGGTGTCGTCGCTGAAGTACTTGTGGTGGTAGTCGTAGTTTTCCGCCGGCGCGCGGATCTCGATCAGCGGCAGCGCGCGCGCGCTCCTGCCTTCGCCGAGGATCGCGCAGGTCAGCTCGCGGCCACGAATCAGTTGTTCCACCAGCACCAGCTCGTCGTATTTCAGGGCTTCTTCAAACGCGCGCGCGAGTTCGTTGTTGTCGTGCGTGACGACCTTGGTGATGCCGAGCGTGGAGCCCTCGCGCGCCGGCTTCACGACCAGTTCGTCGCCCAGTTCGGCCACCACGCGCCGCCAGTCGGTATCGGCGTGCACCTGGCACCAGTCGGGCGTGGGCAGTTCCTCGCAGCGCCAGATCCGTTTGGCGGCGAGCTTGTTCAAGGCCGTGGCGGAAGCGAGCACGCCGCTGCCGGTGTACGGAATGCGCAGCAGCTCCAGCACGCCCTGGACCGTGCCGTCCTCGCCCAGCCGGCCATGCAGCGCGATGAAAGCGCGGTCGAAGCGCTCGGCCGCAAGCTCGGCGAGCGACCGTTCGGCCGGATCGAACGGATGCGCATCGACCCCGCGCGCGCGCAGCGCGGCCAGCACGCCGCGGCCCGACATCAGCGACACCTCGCGTTCGGCGGAGCGCCCGCCGAGCAGGACCGCCACCTTGCCAAACGATCGCGGGTCGTGGCTCATGCGCATCCCGACAGCAGTCTGGCCGGCACGGCGCCGATGGAGCCCGCTCCCATCGTGATGACGACATCGCCAGGTCGGGCAGCCGCGCGGATCGCCGCCGGCAGTTCGTCCACCGTCGGCACAAACACCGGCTCGATGCGGCCGGCCACGCGCACCGCGCGCGCCAGCGCCCGCCCGTCGGCCGCCACGATCGGCGCCTCGCCGGCTGGGTACACCTCGGTGAGCAGCAGCGCGTCGGCCGCCGACAGCACGGTGACGAAGTCTTCGAAGCAGTCGCGCGTGCGCGTATAGCGGTGCGGTTGGAAGACGAGCAGCAGCCGCCGGCCCGGAAACGCCCCGCGCGCCGCGGCGATCGTGGCCGCCATCTCGGCCGGGTGATGGCCATAGTCGTCGATCAGGGTGAAGCGGCCGCCGCCAGGCAACGCAATCTCGCCGTGGCAG
>JANWUU010000119.1 GCA_025057735.1 Burkholderiaceae bacterium | reverse complement strand
CCGAACGCCTTGCCGGCGACCTCGGCCGCCACCGCCTTGCTGGACTTCAGCCCGTCGAAACCCAGACCGATCCACAGCGCGGCGACGAAGGCGAGATACAGCGCGGTGATCAGGGCCAGCGCCAGCACCAGCGCGGCGACGATCGCGCGTGGCCCGCCTTTGACCTCCGCGGAGATGTAGGCCGCCTCGTTCCAGCCGCCGAACGTGAACAGCACGAACAGCAGCGCGGTCCCGAAGGCGGCGAGCGCCGGGGCTGCGGGCGGCGCCGGCGGGGCGGCGGCCGCTGGAGCCGGTGCGGAGAAGCCGGCGGCGATTACCAGCAGCATGCCCAACACCAGCAAAATGGCCATCACGTTCTGCGTGGTGGCCGACTGCCGCAGCCCGGCGACGTTGACCGCCGTCAGCGCGATGACGACCGCGGCGGCATAGATCGCCGACGAATGCGCCCCGAGCGGCAGCAGGCGCGACATGTAGTCGCCGAAGACAAAGGCGAGCAGCGCGATCGAGCCGGTGGTGATCACCATCACGCGCGCCCAGGCGAAAAAGAACGAAACGTCCTTGCCGTAGGCGCGCGTCAGGAAGTGATAGTCGCCGCCGGCGTGCGGAAAGGCAGCGGCAAGCTCCGCGTAACACAGCGCGCCGATGAGCGCCAGCACCGCCCCGGTGACCCAGGCGACGAACATCCATGACGGCGAGCCGGCGATACCGGCCACCAGCGGCGGCAGCGAAAAGATGCCGCCGCCGATCACGATGCCGGTGACGATCATCACCGCATCGAACACGGACAGGACGGGCCGCGGGGCGGCGGCAGCCGGCGCAGCGGTGGTCGCGCTCATCCTGGGCTTCTCCCGACCGCCGGGGGCCGCGGCCTCGGCCCCTGGCGCTGCGTTCTACTTGTAGAAGCGTTCGCAGCCGGCGGCCATCTGGGCCCACGGCGCGTCGGCGGGCCGGCCTTGCAGCGTGGCGGTGACTGCCGTCTCAGCCCCGCCGGCTGCGCGCAGCGTGCCCGTCATTTCGTTGCCGCGCACGGTGCCGTTGAACGTGCGGGTCACGCCGCGGCCGTCGTTGAAGGCGAAGCTGATGCGGTCGCCGCTGAGCGTGGCGCCGACCAGCGGTTGCCGGTTGCCGCCCTGCACGACCTCGCCGCTGATCTTCTGGAACGTCTGGGTGAGGGTGACGCTGAACGGCTGCCCGCCGGCCTCGCGGAACGTCCACGTGCCGCCGACGCGCGCTGGCACGATCCACAGGTAGGCCGAGCGATAGTCGGCCTCGGCGGTCTCGTCCGGTGCCCAGTCGCCCATCGTGAACTGGTGCGAGGTGACGCGGGTGCCGGGCTTCATCGCCAGGATGCGGTGGCGCACGCACAGGTTGAGCTCCGGCAACAGGTACATCGTGACGACGTCGGCCTTGCTGAAGTCTTCCTTGAAGATGTCACCCTGCACGATGCGGGTCTTGTCGGCCACCCCCTCGACTTGCACCAGGCAGTTGGCGAGCTTGACCATGTCCGGGTTGTATTCGATCCCCAGCGAGCGCGCGCCGAACTGCTTGGCCGCGGCGATCGCGATCTTGCCGTCGCCGGCGCCCAGATCGATCACGTAGTCCTTGGCCGTCGTCTTGGCCATGCGCAGCATGCGCGTGACCAGGTCATCGGGCGTGGGCACCCAGACGACGTCCTTGCCGCTCTGGCCGACCTGCGGCTTGTAGATCGCCTCGCAATCGGCGCGGCTCTTCGGCTGCGCCTGCACGGCGGCGGCGAACCAGGCGGCGGCCGCGAGGGCGACCAAGGGGGCAACGTGGCGGCGAACGACAGACGGCGACATCCGGGTCTCCTTACGTTCTGGTTGCGGGCGGGCGCTCGATTCTGCCGCAAATCGCGCGTGCCGCCGGGTTCCCGCGTCGGCGGGAGGCGCTGGCTTACGCGCCCGCTAGATCGAACGGCAGCCGGCGCAGGCGCTTGCCGGTCAGCGCGAACACGGCGTTGGCCACTGCCGGCGCGATCGGCGGCGTGCCGGGCTCGCCGACGCCGGAGGGCGCCTCGCGGCTCGGCACGATGTGCACGCTGCACTCCGGCATCGCGTCCATGCGCAGCACCGGGTAGGTGTCGAAATTGCCCTGCTCGACGCGGCCGTCCTTGAAGGTGATGCGGCCGTACAGCGCCGCCGACAGGCCGTAGACCATGGCCGACTGCACCTGCGCCTCGACCGTCAGCGGATTGACCGCGGTGCCGCAATCGATGGCCGAGGTCACCTTATGGACGCGGATGCGCTCGCCGTCGACCGACACCTCCGCCACGTGCGCGCAGACGGAGCCGAAGCTCTCGTGCACTGCCACGCCGCGCGCATGCCCTTTGGGCAGCGGCGCCTTGCCCCAGCCGGAGCGCTCGCGCACGAGGTTCAGCACCGCCCGGTGGCGCGTGCGCTTCGCATCCAGCAAGGCCAGGCGATAGGCGATCGGATCCTGGCGGGCGGCGGCTGCCAGTTCATCGATCAGCGTTTCCATCACGAAGGCGGTGTGCGTGTGCCCGACCGAGCGCCACCACAGCACCGGCACGTTTGCCTGCGGATGATGGACCGCGACCTGCAGGTTCGGCAGGCGGTAGGGCGTGTCCACCACGCCCTCGGTGGACAAGGCGTCGATGCCGTTTTTCAGCAGCGCCTTCTCGAAGGCCGTGCCGCGCGCGATCGACTGGCCGACGATCGTGTGCCGCCACCACAACGGACGGCTGTCGCCGTCGAGGCCGATGGTCACCCGGTGCACGTGCAGCGGGCGGTAATAGCCCCCACGCATGTCGTCCTCGCGCGACCACATGACTTTCACCGGCGCCTCGATGCCGGCGCTGCGCAGTGCGCGCGCCACTTGCACCGCCTCGACGACGTAATCTGAGGTCGGATTGGCGCGCCGGCCAAAGCCGCCGCCGGCGTACAGCGTGATCAGCTCGACCTGCTCCGGCTTCAGCCCCGCCGCTTGCGCCGCCAGTACCT
>JANWUU010000100.1 GCA_025057735.1 Burkholderiaceae bacterium | reverse complement strand
TTTTCGCGTGCGCCCCACGGTGCGACCTGCGCATCGGCGTTGCTGGCGGCGATCAGCACGCAGCCGCTGGCCACCGCCCGCAGGCCGTACCAGGCGAGCATGCCGCAATGATGGCTGTTGCGCACGCCGACGGCGCAGATCCCGTGCACGAGCGCGCGCGCGCAGGCGAGATCGGCCGCCGCCGCCGCAGCCGGGATGCCGAGGCCGGCCTGCGCATCGAGCACGACCACGGCGCCGCGGTCGATGACCGTGCGCGGCGCGGCGGTGGCCGCGATCGCGCCGGCGCGCAGCCGGTCCACGTACACGCCCAGCCGCAACGTGCCGTGCGAGTGCACGCCGCGCAGGTCGGCGCACACGAGCGCCTCGGCGCACAGGCGGGCGGCGGCCTCCGGCACACCGGTGCGCTGCAGCGCGCGCGTGCAGAAAGTGCGCAGCGCGGCCGCGCCGATCGTCGCGTCTTCCATCGCGGATGAACTCAGTTCTTGCCCAGCTCGCGATGGACGGCGCGTTTCGCCTCGCCCAGATTCAGCACCTCGTAGGCGCGCTCGCCGGCCTTGCGGAAGGCCGCCAGATCGACGTCCTCCACCAGCGTCATGCCGCGCGCCTTCAACTGCGCGCGCACCTCCGCTTCGCTCGCCAGGATGCGGCGCGACGTCTCCGCGCCGGCGCGGTCGCACTCCTCCACCAGGATGCGCTGGTAATCCGGCGGCAGGCTGTTGAACCACTTGGCGCTCACCACCTGGAAGTTCACCAGCATGATGTGGCGCGTCTCGTTGGCGAACTTCAGCACCTCCCAGAAACGGCCGCCTGGAATGTTGTTGTGGACCAGCTCCACGCCGTCGATGGCGCGCTGCTGCAGGGCCGGGTACATCTCGCCGAAGGCAAGCGCCACCGGCGTGGCGCCGAGCGCCCGGATCGACTCCTGCCAGATCGGCGCCGGCGGCGTACGGATGCGCAGCCCTTTTAGGTCCTCCGGCCGCCGGACCGGCTTGTTGGTGAAGAAGTGGCGGTATCCCTGCACCCAGTTAAAGGAGAGTACCTGCAGCCCATGCTTGCTGGCCAGCTCCTCTAACCAGCGGCGCACGGTCGGCGCGTTGCGCAGTTTCTCGACGTCCTCCAGCGACTCGACAAAATACGGGCCGTTGATCACCGCCAGACCCGGCACGTAATTGCCCATGCGCGCGGCGTCGGAGTTCTGGCCCAAGTTGGCGCCCTGCCGCAGCTGCTCCAGGATGTCCTCCTCCTTGCCGAGCTGCGCGCTGTGGAAGACCTCGATCTTCAGTCCGCCCTGCGTGCGTTCCTCGACCCGCTTGGCCCAGGTGAGGAACCCCTCGTGGTAAGGCTCTTTCGGGCCCAGCACGTGATTGAAGCGCAGCGTATAGGTGCGTTCCCGCGGCTGCGCCAGCGCCGCCGTCGCCGCCAGCGCGCACAACGCCGCCGGCAGGAACAGGCGCGCTGCCCATCGCCATCCGTTTCGCATCGCCAGTCTCCTTGTCGGGTTGCTGTCGTCTCGTCGGCGCCGTGGGCCGGTATTGCCGTGGTCGGCCTCGGCACGCCGCCCCGGACTTGCCCGGGTCGCTCGGCAATGTAACACTATCGAACACCACCGTCGACACAAATTCATTTACTGAAACACTGACGCGGTCTCGAGCGACGGCGAGGCGGCGCAGCGAGGAGACGATGAACGACGCGGGTTTTTCCCTCCAAGGGCAGCGCGCGCTGGTGATCGGCGGCGGCACCGGCATCGGGCGCGCGATCGCGCTGGCGTTGGCACGCGCCGGTGCCGACGTGCATGTCAGCGGGCGGCGGCCGCAGCCGCTGGCCGACGTGGCGCGCGAAATCGCCGCCCTCGGGCGCGCGGCGCGCGCCTTTCCGGCCGACGCGGCCGACCTGAGCGCGCTGCAAACGCTGGTCGACGAGGTGGAGCGCGCCGTTGGCCTCCCCGACGTGCTGGTCAACGCCCAGGGGATCATGCGGCTGAAACCGGCCGAGGAATTCGAGGTCGCCGATTTCGACCAGATCCTCGCCACCAACCTGCGCAGTGTGTGGTTCAGCTGTATCTACTTCGGCCGCCGCATGCTGGCGCGCGGTCGCGGCGCGATCATCAACATCGCCTCGCTCGCCTCCTTCCGCGGCTTTCCGAACAACGGTGTCTACTGCGTCAGCAAGGCCGGCGTGCGCGCGCTCACCGAGACGCTGGCTGCCGAATGGGCCACGCGCGGGGTGCGGGTCAACGCCATCGCGCCCGGGTTTTTCCTCACCGACCTGAACCGCGACGTGATGAGCGAGCAGCGCAAGGCGCGCGCCCTGGCGCGCACGCCAATGCAGCGCTTCGGCGAGGTGCAGGAGCTCGGTGGCGCGGCGGTGTTCCTCGCCTCGCCGGCCGCCTCGTACGTGACCGGGGCGACGATCGCGGTCGATGGCGGCTTCTTGGCCGCGGGCATGTGAGGCGCCGATGGAGGTTGCCTCGATGACGCGGCGCGGCCTGCATGCGCGCCTGAGTACGGCCGAAGCCGCCGTCGCCGGAGTGTGCTTGACGCTGATGGTGCTGCTGATCTTCTGCGGCGGCATCGCGCGCCTGCTCGGCCACCCGCTGAACTGGGCGATCGATGCCGCCACCGCGCTGTTCGCCTGGGCGTGCTTTTTGTGCGCCGATATCGCCTGGCGACGCGACAACCTGATTGCGCTGACGTGGTTTACCGAGCGACTGCCGGCGGCGGCGCAGGCGGCCTGCCGTATCACCGTGCTGGCGCTGATCTGCGCGTTTCTGCTGTACGCGATCGGCTATGGCATTCAGCTAGCCTGGCTGAGCCGCGCGCGCAGCTTCCAGGGCATCCCCGGCGTTTCGTACTCGTGGGTGACGGCCAGCATGCCGGCGGGGGCGGCGCTGCTGCTGCTGACGACGTTGGCGAAATGGCGCGCCGAGTGGCCGCAGCTGTGGGCGCGGTTGCGTGGGCGCGCCCACCGTACCCGATGACGCTCGCGCTGCTCGCCTTTGCCGTGCTGGTGTTGATCGGCATGCCGGTGGCGTTTGCGATCGGCATCGCCGGTATGGTGTTTTTCCTGCAGCAGCCGGAGCTGCCGATCTCGGTGCCGATTCAACTGACGGTGTCGGCGACTCAGAACTTCGCGCTGCTGGCGATCCCGCTGTTCATCATCGCCGGTAACTTTCTGAACCATGGCGGGCTGACCGAGCGGCTGCTGCGGCTGGCGCTGATGCTGACGGGGCGATTGCGCGGCGGTCTGGCGCAGGTGTCGGTGGCGATGGCCACCTTGATGGGTGGTGTCTCCGGCTCGTGCATTGCCGATGCGGCGATGCAGTCGCGCATGCTGGGGCCGCAGATGGTGCAACGCGGCTTCGCGCGCGGCTACGCCGCCGCCGTGCTGTCGTGGGGTTCGATTCTGACGCCGCTCATTCCGCCCGGCATCGGCTTCATCCTGTACGGCACGGTCGGACAGGTTTCGATCGGCCGTCTGTTCGCCGCCGGCGTCGTGCCGGCGCTGCTGATGTGGGCGGCGATGGCGGCGGCCATTACTGTCACCGCCAGCCGCCGCGGGCTGCGGCCGGAGCTGCCACGTCGGCCTACGCTGCCGGAGGTCGGCGCCGCCCTCGGCGGCGGCTTCTGGGCCCTGCTGTTTCCGGTGTTGTTGTTGGCCGGGCTGCGCTTCGGCGTGTTCACGCCCTCGGAGATCGGCGCCTTCGCCGTTGTCTACGCGGTGGCCGTGGGCGCCGTCGTGTATCGCGCGCTGCACCGCGGCGCCTGGCGGGCGGCGCTGGAGGGCAGCATGGGCGACATCGGCGCGGTGATGTTCTTGATCGCGCTGTCGGCGATCTTCGGCTACGGCATCGTCTTCGAGCGCATTCCGGAGACGGTCTCCAACGCCCTGCTGGGCGTGACGCGCGAACCGCATCTGATTTTGGCCCTGATCGTCGCGCTGCTGCTGCTGGCCGGCACGCTGATCGACGGTTCCATCCTGATCGTGATGCTGACGCCGATTTTCCTGCCGCTGGCGCAGGAGGCCGGCATCGACCCTGTGCACTTCGGCGTCGTGTTCGTGATCGCCGCCACGGTCAGCAATTTCACGCCGCCGGTGGGCAGCGCGATGTACGCGGTGTGCTCGATCCTGCGCTGCCCGGTGGCGGAATACACGCGCGAGTCGCCCGCGTTCCTGATCGCGATCGCCGCCGTCACGGTGGCGGTGATCGCCTGGCCGCCGCTGGCGCTGTGGCTGCCGGACGTG
>JANWUU010000025.1 GCA_025057735.1 Burkholderiaceae bacterium | reverse complement strand
CTTCGCGCACGCAGGCGTACCTGCTGTGGGCGCAGCACGAGGCGCAGTTCAAGTGCGGTGTGGCGGCTGCGCGCTGCTGGCACGCCGTCTGGGGCGAACTGGCGCTTGCGTGCGCCGGCCGCGCAGCGCCGCAGGTATCGCAGGTGGACCTCACCGGCGGCGCGCCGCCGCAGCCGCTTGCGCTACCCTGGCAGCCATGTGCCCCACTTGTCGATGCGCTGCTCTGAGCGGCAGGTCGCACCACTTGCGGCGCGCCTGAACCGCCGCTGGCGGCAGGTGGCGGCGGCGTTCAGCTTCGCGCTGTTCGGCGTCGGGGCGCTGCTGCTGGCGCTCGGCCTGCTGCTGCCGCTGCGCCTGCTGGTACGCACGCCGGCGCGCCGGCAACGGTTAGTGCGCGCAGTCATCCGGCGCGCGCTCCGCTTCTTCTGGGGCACGATGCACGCGCTTGGCCTGCTGCACTACCGCATCGACGGCGTTGAGCACCTCGCCGCCCCCGGGGCGCTGATCGTCGCCAATCATCCGACGCTGATCGACGCGGTGCTGCTGCTGGGGCTGATCGACGATGCCGCGGTGGTGGCAAAACAGGCTCTTGCCCGCCATCCGCTCACGCGCCCGTTCATCGCGCTGGCCGGTTACATCGGCAACGACGACGGTCCGGCCATGGTCCACGCAGCCGCCCGCGAGTTCGCCCGCGGCGCGCGGGTGCTCATTTTTCCGGAGAGCAGCCGCACGCTACCTGGTGCTCGCGTGCGGCTGACGCGCGGCGCGGCGCAGATCGCCGCCCGTACGGGCTGTCCGATTGTGGTCGTTACAATCCGCGTCAGCGAGCCTTTGCTGTACAAGGGGGCGGCATGGCACGCAATGCCGATGTCGCGGCCGCGCTTCGACGTCAAAGTGCGGGCGCCGTGGGAGGTGGCTTCGGTGGTCGCGGCGCACGGCTCGGTGGCCTTGGCCGCGCGCGACATCCACGCCAGATTGCAGCAGCTTTACGACACGGAGATGGCCGATCATGGAGCCGCTTGAACGGGAGATCGCCGAACTGATCGTCTCCTGCACCGGCCTAGAAGACGTGCGGGCCGAGGAGATCGATCCGGAGGCGCCGCTGTTCGGCGATGGCCTCGGCCTGGATTCGATCGACGCGCTGGAAATTGGAGTGGCGCTTGCCAAGCGTTACGGCGTGAAGTTGACGGCTGATTCGGAGGACAACCGCCGCCACTTTGCCAGCATCCGGGCGCTCGCGCGCTTCGTGGCCGCCCAGCGGTCAGCAGACGGCCTGCGGACGGCAGCGTGACGGTGGCGCCCGCGACGGATCCGATGCAGCGCGACCTGCTGACGCGAGAACAGGCCGAGCAGTGGCTGGCGGAATTTCTGCACGCCTATTTTGGCGTGCCGCGCGAGCGCATCCGCCGCGAGGCCGATCTTTATGCTGATCTGGATCTTGATTCGATCGACGCCGCTGACATCGTGCTGCAGTTTAATCAGACCTTTGGCCGTAAGCTGGACGTGCGCAGCTTCAGGGGCGTACGGACGCTCGGCGATGTGCTCGACGCGCTGTTCGCGCTGGAAAAACAGCTCGATGCCTAGCGCGGCCACCGCCTGCCGATGACGAGCGCTGCGTTTCGCCCCTGCGTGATCGTCCCCGTCTTCGACCACGAACGCGCGCTTCCGCGGTTGCTGGCACGCGTGCGCGAAACGGGCCTGACCTGCTTTTTGGTCGACGATGGCAGCGGGCCGGCTTGCGCGGCGGTGCTCGACCGCCTGGCCGCGCAGCACCGCGACTGGGTGCGTTTGCTGCGCCTGCCGCGCAATCAGGGCAAGGGGGCGGCGGTGTTGGCTGGATTCCGCGCGGCGCAGGCCGCCGGCTTCACGCATGCGGTGCAGATTGACGCCGACTGTCAGCACGACGCGCGCGAAATCCCGAAGTTCATCGCCGCTGCGCGCGCGCAGCCGCAAGCCGTCATCAATGGCGTGCCGGTTTACGATAAGACGGTGCCGAAGGTGCGCCTGTACGGACGCGCGATCACCAACGGGCTGGCGCGGCTGTATACGCTGTCGGGTGACATCGGCGATGCGATGTGCGGCTTTCGGCTCTATCCGCTCGCGTCGGCGCTGGCGGTTGACGACGCGGTCGGCATCGGCCACCGCATGCAGTTCGACACCGACATTATCGTGCGGCTGGTATGGGCCGGCGTGCCGGTGATAAATCTGCGTACGCCGGTCACGTATCCGGCCGACGGCGTCTCGCATTTTGACATGCTGCGCGACAACGTACGCATGGCCGCGCTACATGTGAGGCTCGCCGCCGGTTTCCTCGTGCGTCTGCCCAGGCTGCTGGCGCGCCGACTGGCCGCGCCGGCGGCCGCGCCTCAAGATGCCAAGCGCTGCTGAGGGCTCGCGCCACCTGCACTGGGCCGCGCTGCGCGAGGCCGGCTTTTCCGCCGGCCTGTGGTTCCTGTACGGCGTCTACCGGCTCGGTGGCCGCGCGCTATATGCGCTGCTGGCCTGGCCCGTGGCGTTGTACTTTGCACTTACGCGGTCGGTGGCGCGCAAAAGCTCAATCGAATACTTAACGCGCGTCGGCGTGCTTGCTCCCCATGCGGGGCCGCTGGTGCGGCTGGCGCACGTCACGCGCCACATCGCCGCATTCGCCGATGCGCTGCTCGACAAGGGATTGGCTTGGAGCGGCGTGTTGTCGCTGGCGCAGGCGCGCGTTGCGGTCGACCCGCGCTTCGTCGCCGACGTGCAGGCCGGCCGCGGCGGGCTGATCGTGGTCGCCCACGTAGGCAATCTGGAGGTGCTGCGCATCTTCGCGCGCGCGCTGCCGGCGCTGCGCCTGAGGATCCTCGTGCACACGCGCCACGCCCAGCGCTTCAACCGCATGCTGGCGCGGCTGAATCCGGACAGCGCAGCCGGATTGTTGCAGGTGACCGAGCTGGACATGGCGCGCGCCGTCGAACTCGCCGACGCGGTGGCGGGCGGCGAGTTCGTCGTCATCGCCGCTGATCGTGTGCCGGTCAGCGGGGTGGCCGGGCGCACGCTGCCGGTGCCGTTCCTCGGCGCGCCGGCACCGCTGCCGGTCGGCCCCTGGGTGCTGGCGGCTGCGCTGGAGTGCCCGGTGTACTGGATGGCATGCGTCAAGGAAGGCGAACGCTACGCCTTCGAGTGCGAGCGCCTAGCCGAGCGTGTGCGGCTGCCGCGCGCTGGCCGCGAGCAGGCGCTGACGGCAGTGATGATGCGCTACGCTGAGCGGTTAGAGCAGCAGTGCCGCGCCACGCCGTATGCGTGGTTCAACTTCTATCCGTTCTGGGGCACGCGATGAGACTGGCTGCCGCCGTTGAACTGACGGTGCCGTTTCACGATCTGGATGCCGTGCAGATCGTCTGGCACGGCCATTACGCGAAATATCTGGAACTGGCGCGCGATGCGCTGATGGAAAAAATCGGTTACAGCCACGGCGAGATGCGGGCCTCCGGCTTCATGTGGCCAGTCGTTGAGCTGCGCTTGCGTTACCTGCAGCCGGCGCGGCTGCGGCAGCGGCTGCGTGTGCAAGCCACCTTGCTGGAATTCGAACAGCGACTGAAGATCGGCTATGAGATCCTGGATGCGGCCGGCGGCCGGCGGCTGACGCGGGCGCATACGGTGCAGGTGCCGGTGCGCATCGACGGCGGGCAGATGCTGTATGCGACGCCGCCTGTTTTGCGAGAGAAAATCGCCGCCGCATTGCGGCGGCTGGGGGCGGAGGCAGCGTGAGCGAGACGGTGCTGGTGACGGGTGCCAATCGCGGCATCGGGCGAGCCATTGCGCTGCGGCTGGCGCGCGATGGTTACGATCTATGGCTACATCATCGCGGCCGCGACGAAGCGATTGCCGACCTGGTGCGCGAGATAGCCGCGGCTGGCCGGCGCGCTGTCGTGCTTGCCTTTGACGTTACCGACCGCACTGCTGCGGCGCAGGCGCTCGCGCAAGCGGTCGCGCAGCACGGCGCGCCGTACGGCGTCGTTTGCAATGCGGGCATCACGCGCGACGGCGTATTTCCGGCACTGTCGGGCGAAGACTGGGATGCCGTCCTGCGCACCAACCTGGACGGCTTCTTCAACGTCGTACATCCGCTGCTAATGCCGATGGTGCGGCGGCGCGCGCCCGGCCGCATCGTGACGATTGCCTCGTTGGCGGGGCAGATCGGCAACCGCGGGCAGGTCAATTACAGTGCGTCCAAGGCCGGCCTGATCGGCGCCACCAAGGCGCTGGCGACGGAACTGGCAAGCCGCAACATCACGGTCAACTGCGTCGCCCCGGGGCTGATCGAGACCGACATGACGCGGGGGCTCGATTTGGCCGAGCTGCTCAAACACGTCCCGGCCGGCCGCGCCGGCAAGCCGGAGGAAGTCGCGGCGGTGGTGTCCTTCCTGATGTCGCCGGACGCGGCCTACATCACGCGCCAGGTGATCGGTGTGAACGGCGGGGTGTTCGGATGACGGGTGGCAGCATGCCGCGGCCGGCCGCTGCGCGCCGACGGGCGACGCCCGCATGAAGCGCGTGGTCGTCACCGGCATGGCCGGCCTGTGCCCGATCGGCCAGTCCTGGGAGGAGGCGCGCGCGGCGCTGGACGGCAACCGCAGCGGGGTGCGGCGCATCCCGGCGTGGGAGCGCATCGAGGGGCTGAACACCTGGCTTGGTGCGCCGGTGGCCGACTTCGACGTGCCGGCGCACTATCCGCGCAAGGCGCTGCGCACGATGGGGCGGGTGGCGCTGCTGGCGGTGCGCGCCACCGAACTGGCGCTCGCCGATGCCGGGCTGGCGGGCGATGCGCTGCTTGGTAGCGGCGAGGTGGGCGTGGCCTACGGCTCCAGCGTCGGCTCGCCGCCGGATGCGGTGGATTTCGCGCTGATGCTGGAGCGCGGCAGCACGCGCGGCGTGAACGCCACCAAGTATCTGCGCATGATGAGCCACACGGCGGCGATCAACATCGGCGTGTTCTTCGGCGTGCGCGGCCGCATCGTCCCGACCACGAGCGCCTGCACCTCCGGCAGCCAGGGCATCGGCTACGGCTACGAGGCGATCCGCTGCGGGCGCGCGCGCATCATGATCTGCGGCGGCGCCGAGGAACTCTCCGCCACCCAGGCGATCGTCTTCGACACCCTCGGCGAGGCGAGCCGCCGCAACGAGGAAGCCTCGGGCACTCCCCGGCCCTTCGACGTCGCCCGCGACGGCCTGGTGATCGGCGAAGGGGCGGCGACACTGGTCTTGGAGGACCTCGCGTCGGCGCGCGCGCGCGCCTCTCGGAGCAAACGGGCCTCGGACGGCATACGCACCGCGAGCGACGGGGAACACGTGACTCGGACGCGGACCGAATCGAGGGCGGCGGACAGGGGTCGGGGGCTGGGCGAGGGCGGGCGG
>JANWUU010000247.1 GCA_025057735.1 Burkholderiaceae bacterium | reverse complement strand
CGCGGCGGCGATCATCATCGCGCTGTCGCAACTGGACATGCTGCTCGGGATTCCGAAGGCGCGCAGCGAGTCGTTCCTCGGCGACGTCTGGCAGATGCTCGGCTTCCTGCCGCAGACGCACTGGCCGACGCTGGCGATGGCCGTCTTCGCGCTGGCCCTGATGCTGCTGCTGAAACGCATCCCCGCGGTGTCCAAACTGAATGTCCTGATCGCGGTGGCGGTGACCACGGCGGTCAGCGCGTGGATCGGCTACGAACGAAACGAGCGTGTGGCGCCAGAACGCATCGCCGACATGGAGGTGCGCGAGCGGCTACTGCGGTACATCGCCGCCGCTGAGCGCATCCGCGCGCTGCAGGCGCGTGCGGCCGAGCAGGCCGCGCAGTTACGGCGGCTAGAACGCGAGGGCGCTGACCGGCGCGAGATGGCCGCGCTGCGCCACGAACTGCATTTGACCGAGGTCGATGCCGCCGATCTGGCCGCCGAGAACAAGGAGCGCTGGCAGCGGCTGCAGCGCGTCACCCTGCAGCGCGGCGAGGGCGAGGACGGCCGGGTGGCGTTTTACCTGCACGGGCAGTTGCCGCCGCAGGCGCGCAGCGACGGCCGCACCTGGCGGATCCGGCAAGTCGTCGGCGGCGAGGTGCAGCTCGCCGGCGGCGGCGACGTGGTCGGCACGATCCCGCAGGGGCTGCCGGCGCTGCGCGTGCCGGCGATCACGCTGGAGGGCGTGCTGTCGCTGCTGTCGGCGGCGATCGTGATCGCGCTGGTTGGTTTCATGGAGTCGATCGCAATGGCCAAGGCACTGGCGGCTAAGACACGCCAGCGGCTGGATCCGAACCAGGAACTGATCGGGCAGGGTCTCGCCAACTTGGGCGGGGCGTTCTTTCAGTCGTACCCGGCCTGTGGCTCGTTCACCGGCTCGGCTATTAACCTGCAGGCGGGCGCGAAGACCGGTCTGGCCATGGTGTTTAACGCCCTGTTCATCGTGGCCACGCTGCTGGTGCTGACCCCCTACCTGTATCACCTGCCGAAGGCCACACTGGCGGTGATCATTCTGCTGGCGGTCAGCGGCCTCATCACGCCGGCGGCGCTGAAGCACACCTGGCGCGCCAGCCGCAGCGACGGCTTCGTGGCGGCCGTCACATTCGTGGTTACCCTGTTGAGCGCGCCGCACTTGGACCGCGGCATCCTGATCGGCGCCGCGCTGGCGGTGGTCATCTACCTGCTGCAAACAATGCGCCCGCGCGTGGCGGTGCTCGGTCGTGCGCCCGACGGGGCGCTGCGTGACGTGCGCGTGCACGTCGGCGCGCGCACCAGTCCCGACATCTTGGTGCTGCGCTTCGACGCGGGGCTGTACTTCGCCAACGCCGCCTTCTTTGAGGAGCAGGTGCTGGAGGCAGTGGCGGCGCATCCGCAGACCAAGGTGCTGCTAATCTCGGGCGCTAGCATCAACCGCATCGACGCCTCCGGGGAAGAGGTCGTGCGGCACCTGGTCCAGCGCCTGCGCGAAAGCGGCATCACGGTCGTCTTCAGTGGATTGAAGAAGCAGGTGCTCGATGTGCTGCGCAGCACGGGGCTGGCGGTGGAGATCGGTGCGGACAATCTTCTGCCGAACGACGAGCAGGCGCTGGCTGAAATTTACCAGCGCCTGGGGCGGGACGGCCGCGGCGAGCTGCTGCCAGCAGCCGAGAAGGTGACGATATGAGCGGGACATCCAGTGCGTCGGTGTCCTATTGCTAATGGGGCT
Organism: Burkholderiaceae bacterium; assembly: GCA_025057735.1. The sequence continues at coordinate 3,406 of JANWUU010000247.1, read as the reverse complement.
CGCGCGTGGGGGTGTCGCGCCAAGGGCTAGTTGAGGAACCAGTGGCGCAGCAGCTGAACCTTGCACAGCGGCTGTTCGCGAAGGGCCAGGCACTGGCCGACGTGCGCCGCTGTCTCGGGCCTACCATGCGCGTGGGGTTCAGATGCAAGCAAAATGAGGCGCTGCTGCGCGCGACAGCAGCGATACCCGCGCGGCGGCGCTTGCCGGCGAACTGCAGGCGAGACGGCACCGCGTGCTCGCCACCGAACCCGCGCAACCGATCGATGTGTTGGTCAACATGCGGAACGTGATCTCCGCCCGGGTCACGGTGCGCCCTAGTGGCCGCCAGTTCGTTGTCGAGGGCAACGAGTCGATCCTGCAGGCGGGCCTGAAGGCGGGGTTGCGGCTGGCCTACGGCTGCGGCACCGGCACCTGTGGCCTGTGCAAGGCGCGCATCGTCTCAGGCGAGACGCGCCAGGTGATGGCCAGCGACTACCGCCTGACCGAACAGGAAAAGGCGCTCGGCTACAAGCTGCTGTGCGCGCACACGCCGGTCACCGACATCGTGGTGGAGACGCTGTTGGCGCGCGGTCCGGCGGACGTGCCGCAGCAAGCGCTCGAGGCGCGCGTGCGCGCGGTGACGCCGCTGGCGGCCGACACGCTGCTGCTGCACCTGCAGACGCCGCGCAGCAGCCGCCTGCGTTTCCTCGCCGGCCAGGCGGTCACGCTAGGGCTGGCCACCGCCGCCGGCGACGTGCAGACCACGCGGCCGCTGGCCAGTTGCCCCTGCGACGAGCGCAACCTTCATTTTCATGTGGCGCGCGACGGGGAAGACGAATTCACGCGCCTGCTGTTCGCCGGCGCGCTGCGGCCGAACATGACGGTCAGCGTCCGTGGTCCAGTCGGCGACTTCGTGCTGCCGCCGGAGTCCGTCCGGCCGCTGCTGATGCTGGCCTGCGACATGGGCTTCGCGCCGATCAAGAGCCTGATCGAATCGGCGCTCGCCGCCGAGGAGGCGGAGTCGATCACGCTGCACTGGCTGGCCACGCGCGCCGACGGCCACTATCTTGCTAACCAGTGCCGCGCGTGGGCGGAGGCACTCGATCACTTCCGCTGTCGCTTGCACGAGGCGGCAAGCCCGCTGGCGGGTGCGCAGGCGCTGGCGGCGCAGGTGCTCGTCGACGCGGCATGGCCTGACAGCGAAATCTTCATCGCTGGGCCGGCGGAATTCGTCGAGCGGCTGCGGGAGGAGTTGATTCCGGCCGGCGCGGCGCGTGAACGGCTGCATCTTTTGACCCTGTAGGGGCAAACGGGACAAGGGGGAGCGATGAGCGACGCACTGGCGTATCTGGTCAAGGCGCGGCCTGAGGCGATGGGCCATTACCTGAAGTTCCTGAAACTCGCCGGCGGCAGCCTCGATCCGAAAACGCGCGATCTGATCTCGGTGATTACCAAGGTACACGCGCAGACCGAACGAGGTCTGAAGCAATACCTGAACCGCGCACTGCGCGACGGCTGCACCGCCAACGAGGTGCTCGATGCGCTGCTGATGGCGTTTCCAGCACTTGGACTGGCGAAAATCGTGTGGGCGATTGACGTGATTCTGAAGATGGATCTGCCCGAGTTCCGCCTGCAGGCGCTCGGTGGCGAGCCGAAGTGGCACGACCTGATGGCGGCTGACGCGCTGGCGGTCGGGCAGACCGCGCGCGTGGACTGCGACGGTCGCGGCGTGTTCGTCTACCGCGGGCCGGACGGTTTCCGCGCCTACGACAGCCGCTGCCCGCACGAGACCACCAATATCCCGCATCTGGCGCTGCAAGGCACCCGCTTGACCTGCCCGAAGCACGAGTGGGTCTTCGACATCACCACGGGCCAGTGCATCGACAAGGGCAACGTGCCGCTGACGACGCGGCAGACCAAGGTCGAGGGAGGACGCCTGTGGGCGTACTGGTAGCGGTGCCCGCAGACAGGCGCGGTGTGGCGATGGGCGCCGTCGGCGCCCTTGTCGGCCGCCGGATGATGCGATGGACTACCTGCCGATCTTCATGAACCTGGCCGGACGGCCGTGCGCCGTGATCGGCGGCGGCGAAGTCGCCGCACGCAAGGTGGCGCTGCTGCGGGCTGCCGGCGCGCGCGTCACGGTCACGGCGCCGCAGCTTTGCCCGGCCCTTGCGGAGCAAGCCGCGCGCGGGGAAATCGCGCACCGCGCCGAGCCGTTTTCGGCGGCCGCGCTCGACGGGGCGGTGCTGGTGATCGCTGCCACCGATGACCGAGCAGTTAATGCCGAAGTCTCGCGCCTGGCGCAGGCGCAGCGCCTGCCGGTGAACGTGGTCGACGACCCCGAGCTGTGCTCCTTCATCATGCCGGCGATCGTCGACCGCTCGCCGGTGGTGATCGCCGCCTCCACCGGCGGCGCCTCGCCGGTACTGGCACGCCTGCTGCGCGCGCGGCTGGAGGCCGCGGTGCCGGCTGCCTTCGGCGAACTCGCAAAGCTCGCACAGCGATTTCGGGCACGTGTGCGGGAGACGCTTGCGCCGCAGCAGCGGCGCGCGTTCTGGGAGCGCGTGCTGCAAGGGCCGATCGCTGAGCTGGTGTTTTCCGGCCGCCTGCGGCAGGCGGAGGCGGAGCTTGAGGCCGCGCTGGCGGCGGCGCGCGCGCGCCGCGCGGATCCGGTGGCGCGCGGCGAGGTGTATCTGGTCGGTGCCGGCCCGGGCAACCCGGAGCTGCTCACGGTGGCCGCGCTGCGCCTGATGCAGCAGGCCGATGTCGTGCTGTACGACAACCTCGTCTCCAGGGAAGTCCTCGAACTGACGCGCCGCGACGCCGAGCGCATCTACGTCGGCAAGCAGCGCGCCAACCACACGCTGCGGCAGGAGCAGATCAACGCGCTGATGGTGGAACTGGCCAGCAAGGGCCAGCGTGTGCTGCGCCTGAAAGGCGGCGATCCGTACGTGTTCGGCCGCGGCGGCGAGGAGATCGAAACGCTGGCCGCCGCCGGCATCCGGTTCGAGGTGGTGCCGGGCATCACCGCCGCCAACGCCGCGGCGGCTTACGCGGGCATTCCGCTGACGCACCGCGACTACGCGCATTCGTGCGTGTTCGTCACCGGGCATCTGAAGGACGGGACGATGGACCTGGACTGGCACGGGCTGGCGCGACCGAAGCAGACCATCGTCGTCTACATGGGGCTGCTGGGCCTTCAGGCGCTGTGCGAGCAGCTGATCGCCCATGGGTTGCCGGCCGACATGCCGGCGGCGGTGGTCCAGCAGGCGACCGTGCCGCAGCAGCGCGTGGTCACCGCGACGCTGAAGGACCTGGCCGCCCGTACCGCCGAGGCGGGGCTGCGGCCGCCCACGTTGGTGATCGTCGGCGAGGTGGTGCGGCTGCGCGAGAAGCTCGCCTGGTACGAAGGCGCCGCTCACTGAGC
>JANWUU010000317.1 GCA_025057735.1 Burkholderiaceae bacterium | reverse complement strand
GTCCCAGTCCAGCGTGCGCAGGTCGAGCAGCAGCGTGCGCGAGGCGTTGGAGACGTCCGTTGCATGCACGGCGCCGCCGGTCAATTTCCACAGCAGCCACGCATCGACGGTGCCGAAGGCGAGTTCCCCGCGCTCGGCGCGCGCGCGCGCACCGGGCACGTGGTCCAGCAGCCAGGCGATCTTGGTGCCGGAAAAATACGGATCGAGCAGCAGCCCGGTTTTCTCGCCGATCTGCGCCTCGGCCCCTTGCGCGCGCAGCGCCTCGCAGAGCGGCGCGGTGCGGCGGTCCTGCCAGACGATGGCGTTGGCGACCGGCGCCCCGCTGCGGCGCTCCCAGAGGATCGTGGTCTCGCGCTGGTTGGCGATGCCGATGGCGGCCACCTCGGCCGCGGTGACCTGCGCCTGCCGCAGCGCCTGCTGCGCGCACGCAAGCTGCGTGCGCCAGATTTCTTCCGGGTCGTGCTCGACCCAGCCCGGCTGCGGAAAGATCTGCCGGAACTCCTGCTGCGCGACCGCCACCGGCTGCCCGGCGCGATCGAACAGGATGGCGCGTGAACTCGTGGTGCCTTGATCGAGCGCCAGAACGTAACGTGTCATGCGGCCTCCGCCGCGCCCACTATAGACGGCGTGCGCCGGCGGCGGCACACTCGCGCGCGTTTTCAGCACGCAAAGGAGAGCCGATGAAGCGCTGCCTCGCCTGGCTGTTCGCGGCCTGCGCCGCCACGCTGGCCCCCGCCGCCGCGCAGACCTATCCGACCAAGGCGGTCCGCATCGTGGTGCCGTTTCCGCCCGGCGGCACGACGGACATCGTCGCCCGCCTGGTGGCGGCGGAGCTGAACAAGCTGTGGGGCCAGCCGGTGGTGGTGGAAAACCGCGCCGGCGCCGGCGGCGTGATCGGCACCGAGGCGGTGGCGAAGTCGCCGCCGGATGGTTACACGCTGCTGATGGGCACGGTCGGCACGCAGGCCATCAACCTGCCGCTGTACTCGCAGGGAGGCGGCCGGCTGCCGTATCACCCGTTAAACGACTTCGCGCCGATCACGAACGTCGCGGCGGTGCCGAACGTGATGGTGGTGCCGGCCGCGCTGCCCGTGAACACCGTCAAGGAATTCATCGATTACGCGCGCCGCAACCCGGGCAAGCTGAACATGGCCTCCAGCGGCAACGGCACGTCGATCCATCTGACCGGCGAGCTCTTCAAGAGCCTGACCGGCACTTTCATGGTGCATCTGCCCTACCGCGGCTCGGCGCCGGCCGTGCAGGACCTGATCGCCGGCAACACGCAGGTGATGTTCGACAACCTGCCCTCGGCGCTGCCGCACATCCGCAGCGGACGGCTGAAGGCGCTGGCGGTGACCTCGCGCACGCGCTCGCCGGCGCTGCCCGACGTGCCGACGATGGAGGAGGCCGCCGGCCTGAAGGGCTTCGACGCCACCGCCTGGTTCGGGCTGCTGGCGCCGGCAGGCACGCCGGCCGACATCGTGGTCAAGATCCGGCGCGACGTGGCGGCGGCGCTGGCCACACCGGAGATGCGCGAGCGCTTCAGCGCCCAGGGTGCGCTGCCGGTGGGCGATACGCCGGAGCAGTTCACCGCCTTTATCCGCAGCGAAATCGAGAAGTGGACGAAGGTGGTGAAGTTCTCCGGCGCCAAGGTGGACTGACCGATGGCGGGCGGCAGCGGCAGGACGACGCCGCGCCGCCGCCCGGCGCCGGGCGGCGGGCGCGAGCTCGACGAGGCCTTCGCGGCGCTGAAGGCGATCCTGGCGCGCCACGCCTATCACCTGTCGGTCGTGCACGACCTGCCCGACCACTACTACCTGCAGACCCGCAAGCCGGGACCGGACGGCCAGCCGGCCTTCTTCGGATCGGTCGAGCGCCTGCGCGACCACGTGCGCTTCGCGCTGGCGCCGCTCGCGACCGACGCGGCGCTCGTGGCCTCGCTGTCGGCCCCGCTGCGACGCCATCTGCGCGGCAAGCGCGCCTTTCATTTCGTCGCGCTGGATCCCGCCGCGGCCGCGGAACTGGACCGGATCACGCGCGCTGCGCTGGCGAGCTACCAGCGGCGCGGGCTGGCCTGAGCCGACCCGCCGCAGGGGCCGATTAGCCGCTCGCCCGGCGGCGTTTTCGAGCGATCGCGGCTTCGCGTCATCGGCTTAACTTCCCGGCGCGTTGAGCCGAAACCAGGGAAGCCTGGGGATGGCCGAGCGGCCGGGAGCCGACTATGTTGATGCGGGTGCGCGAGCGCGGCGACGAGGTGTACATCGAACTGACCGGCGTGGCCGGTCGCCAGCAGCAGGTCCTGCTGGCCTTGAACGAATGCCAGCGCGTCGCCTGCGCGTGCGGTGGCGCGCCGTCGCTGGCCGGCGCCGACATCCAGGTGCGCGCGGGCGCCAACGACATGCGCATCCGCCTGCGCAGCCGCGCCGGCCTGCGCTTCGAGGCGGCGGCGATCTACCGCTGCCTGCGGCACGCGCTGATCGAGCAGCCGGCAGCGCAGACCTCGCTGGCGGCGACCTGACGCCTGCGGCAAGCGCCGGTGGCGCGGTGCACGAAAGGCGCGCCGCCTGCGTTGAGGATGGACCGAGCCATGGGGGAGGGGCAAAGATGATCAGGCGCGTCTGGCTGGCAGGATTTCTGGTCGGTCTCGGATGCGCCGGCAACGCCGCCGCGCAGGCGCTTGCCGCCCGCGCCGGCACCACCGGCTTCGGCGCGGATTTCAGTCTCTCGCTGGCGCAGCAATTCGGGCTGCGGGGCACCCTGTACGGCGGCTCCGTATCGGACCGCACGACGGAATCCGGCATCCGCTACGAATCGAAGGTCCGGTTCGGCACCGCGATGGCGCTGGCGGATTTTTTCCCCGGCGCCGGCCGCTTCCGGCTGAGCGCCGGCCTTGCCTACAACGACAACCGCATCGATCTGACGGCGCGCGATGGCGGCGGCGGCACGGTCGAGATCGGCGCCAACACCTACAACCTGTCCGATGTGGGTCCGGTGACCGGCCGCGTGCGCTTCGACCGCGTCAACCCATACATCGGCCTCGGCTGGGGGAATGCGGCCCGCAGCTTCGGGCCCGGGTTGTTTTTCTCGGGCGACATCGGCCTGATGCGGGTCAAGCCCAAGGTCTCGCTTTCGGCCAACTGCCGCCCGCCCCTGACCCCGGCGCAGTGCGCGCAACTGGAGA
>JANWUU010000300.1 GCA_025057735.1 Burkholderiaceae bacterium | reverse complement strand
CGGCGACATCGAGGGCGAGTTCGACATCACGCGCATGATGCAGGAGGTCCCGGATATCGAGGACCTGCTGGAGACGGAGGACGACGCGCCCATTATCCGCATGATCAACGCCCTGCTGACGCAGGCGGCGCGCGACGGCGCGAGCGACATCCACATCGAGCCGTACGAGACCTACTCGCTCGTGCGTTTCCGCATCGACGGCACGCTGCGCGACATCGTGCGGCCGAAGCGCGCGCTGCATGCCGCGCTGGTGTCGCGCATCAAGATCATGGCGCAGTTGGACATCGCCGAGAAACGGCTGCCGCAGGACGGCCGCATCGCGCTGCGCGTCGGCGGCCGCGCGGTGGACGTGCGGGTCTCCACCCTGCCCACCGGGCATGGCGAGCGCGTCGTGCTGCGGCTGTTGGAAAAGGACCTGTCGCGGCTGACGCTCGAGAACCTCGGCATGAGCGATCGCACGTTAAAGAAGTTTGACGAGCTGATCCACCAGCCGCACGGCATCATTCTGGTCACCGGGCCGACCGGCTCCGGCAAGACCACCACGCTGTATGCGGCGATCCGCCGCCTCGATCACGCCACCACCAACATCATGACGGTGGAGGATCCGATCGAGTACGACCTGGAGGGAATCGGCCAGACGCAGGTCAACCCGAAGATCGAGCTGGACTTCGCGCGCGCGCTGCGCGCGATTTTGCGGCAGGACCCAGATGTGGTGATGATCGGCGAGATCCGCGATCTGGAAACCGCGCAGATCGCGGTGCAGGCCTCGCTCACCGGCCACCTGGTGCTGGCCACGCTGCACACCAACGATGCCGCCAGCGCAGTCACGCGTCTGATCGACATGGGCATCGAGCCGTTCCTGCTGTCCTCCTCGCTGCTCGGGGTGCTGGCGCAGCGCTTGGTGCGCAAGCTGTGCCCGCACTGCAAGCAGCCGGAGACCACCGGCCAGGGCTTTCGCGCCGTGGGCTGCGCCCAGTGTGGACAGACGGGGTACGTCGGCCGCACCGGCATTTACGAGCTGCTGACGGTGGACGACGAGCTGCGGCTGCTGGTCCACAACGGCGCCAACGACACCGACATCCGCAAGTACGCGGAGAAAATCGGCATGGTGCCGATGCGCTCCGATGCGTTGCGCTGGGTGGCCGCCGGCATCACCTCGATGGAGGAGGTGCTGCGCGTGACCCGCGAATAGGAGCGCCGCCGGTATGAGCGCGCTGGTCGGGGAACCGATCGCCCGCCGCGGCCAGGCCGCGCGCAGCGCCCGCTGAGCGATGGCCGCCTTCCGCTACGCCGCCGCCGACAGCGCGGGCAAGGAAGTCTCCGGGGTGCTGGAGGCCGACAGCGCGCGCGCCGCGCGCCAGATGCTGCGCGGGCGCAACCTGATCCCGCTGACGGTAGAACCGGTCGTCAGCGAGGCGCAGCGCGCCGCGCTGTCGCTGTCGGTCGGCCGCCGCCTGTCGCAGACCGAGCTGGCGGTGATCACACGCCAGCTGGCGAGCCTGCTGGGCGCCGCGCTGCCGGTGGCCGACGCGCTCACCGTGATGGTCGAGCAGTCGGAAAAGCAGGCGGTGCGCGAGCTGATGGCGGCGATCCGCACCGACGTGCTGGGCGGCTCCTCGCTCTCCAAAGCGCTCGCCCGCCATCCGCGCCAGTTCCCGGATTTGTACCGCGCGCTGATCGCCGCCGGCGAGGAGTCGGGAAAACTCGGCTCCGTGCTGGCGAGCCTGGCCGATTATGTGGAGGAGCGCGCCCGCCTGCAGCAGAAGATCACGCTCGCTTTCGTCTACCCGGCCATCGTCACCGTGGTCGCGCTGGCGGTGGTGATCGGTCTGCTCACCTACGTGGTGCCGCAGGTGGTGCAGGTGTTCGCCCAGACCCGTCAGTCGCTGCCGTTTCTCACGCAGGCGATGATCGCCACCTCCGATTTCGTGCGCCACTACGGCTGGATCGTCGCCGCCGCCATCGCGCTGGCGCTGTTCGTCGTCGCGCGCGCGCTGCGCATCCCGGCCGTACGCCTGCAATGGCACACGCGGCTGTTGACCCTGCCGGTGGTGGGCGTGCTCAGCCGCGCGCTGAACACCGCGCGCTTTGCCTCCACGCTTTCCATTCTGGTCGGCAGCGGCGTGCCGATGCTGCGCGCGCTGCAGGCCGCTGGCGAGACCGTCACCAATCTCGCGCTGCGCGGCCGCGTACTGGATGCGGCGGCCCGCGTGCGCGAGGGCTTCTCGCTCGCGAAGGCGCTGCGCGCCGATGCCGAGGACAGCCAGCGCGCCGGCGCGACCAAGCTGTTCCCGCCGGTGCTGATCCACCTGATCGCCTCCGGGGAGGCGACCGGCAAACTGCCGGAGATGCTGGCGCGCGCCGCCGACATCCACGCGCGCGAGGCGGAGCGGCGCGCGCTTTTTTATACCTCGCTGTTGGAGCCCGCGCTGATCCTAACGATGGGCGTCGTGGTGATGTTGATCGTGTTGGCAGTGCTGCTGCCGATCATTGAGATCAACCAGCTGACGCGCTGATGCAAACGGACTGGGGCGATCCGGCCATCGCCGCGGCGCTGGCGCCGCGCGGGACGCTGCGTGCAGCCATCAATCTCGGCAATGCGGTGCTCGCCGCGCGCGATCCCGCCAGCGGCGCGCCGCGCGGCGTCTCAGTGGACCTGGCGCGGGCGTTGGCGCAGCAGCTTGCGCTGCCGCTGGAATTCGAGGTGGTGGACACGGCGCAGGCCGCGGTGGCGGCGGTTGCCGAGCAGCGGGCCGACATCGGCTTCTTTGCCGTCGATCCGCAGCGCGCCGCCGGCATCGCCTTCACCGCGCCCTACCTGCTAATCGAAGGCTGTTATCTAGTGCGCCAGGAATCGCCACTTGTGCACAACGATGAGGTCGACCGTCCAGGGCGGCGCGTGGTGGTCGGACGGGGCAGCGCCTATGACCTGTATCTGACGCGCACCCTGACGCAGGCTACGCTTGAACGCGCCCCGAATTCGCAGATGGTGGTCGAGCAGTTCCTCGCCAGCGGGGCGGATGTGGCCGCCGGCGTGCGGCAGCAGCTGCAGGCTGATGCGCAGCGCTTCGGTGGACTGCGCCTGCTGCCGGGCCGTTTCATGGTGATCGAGCAGGCGATGGGGCTGGCCAAGGCGCGCGGCGAGAGGGCGCGGGCAGCGCTGGCCGCCTTTGTCGAACACGCGAAGGCAAGCGGCCTTGTAGCACGGCTGCTTGCCGAATATGGCATCACGGGTGTCACGATCGCACCGCCTGCCGGCGCGTAACGCTGCCGCCGGTGCCGTGCGGCGGCTCGGCGGCGGATGCATCGGCGATCAAGCAGTACAGCGCCGCGGGCGCGGCCCGCGCGAATGCCTTGCGCGACTTGCGCGCTAGCTGGCGGGCGTGCTCCCGGCGGGACGCCTATCATGCGCCCGATCGTGAATCGGCCGGCCCCCGCGGGCCGGCCGCGCCGACCGCCTCCATCCATGCTCCGCGCCGCCCTGGATTCGCTGCCCGCCTCGCGCATCCGCGAGGTCGCCAACGCCGCCCTCGGGCGCGAGGACATCCTGAAGTTCTGGTTCGGCGAGGCAGACCAGCCGACCCCGGCCTTCATTCGCGAGGCGGCCAAGCAGGCGCTCGATGCGGGCGAAACGTTCTACTCCCACAACCTCGGCCTGCCCGAACTGCGCGCGGCGATCGCCGACTACGCGAGCCGCCTGCGCGGCGCGCGCATCGAGGTCGATCGCGTTGCCGTCACCAGCGCCGGCGTCAACGCGCTCGCGCTGATCGCCCAGGCGCTGCTCGACCCCGGCGACCGCGTGGCGATCGTCACGCCGGTGTGGCCGAATCTGACCGCGATCCCGCGCATCCTCGGCGCGCACGTGATCCGCGTGCCGCTGCACGGGCACGGCGGTGTATGGACGCTGGACCTGGACCGGCTGCTGGCGGCGGCGCGCGGCGCGCGCGCCGTGATCGTCAATTCGCCGAACAATCCGACCGGCTGGACGATGCCGCAGCCGCAATGGGATGCGTTGCTTGCCTACTGCCGCCAACATGGCATCTGGTTGGTGTCCGACGATGCCTACGAGCGGTTGGTCTATGACGGTGCCCCGTGCGCGCCGGGCGTGCTGGCGCAGGTGGATGCTGACGAGCGGTTCATCAGTGTCAACACGTTCTCCAAGGCATGGTCAATGACCGGCTGGCGGCTCGGCTGGCTGATCGGACCGCGCGTCTTCATCGCGCAGCTGGCAAAGCTAATCGAGTTCAACACCTCCTGCGCGCCGCCGTTCGTGCAGCGTGCCGGCATCGCTGCCCTGCGCGACGGCGAACCGCTGGTGCGGGACACGGTGGCACGCCTGCGGCGCGCTCGTGACCTGCTGGTGGGGCGTCTGGCGGCCGTGCCGGGGGTAGAGGCAGTCGCGCCGCCAGGCGCCATGTACCTGTTCCTGCGCAGCCCCGGCGCTGGCGACGATTCGCTCGCGCTGGCCAAGCGGCTGGCGAGCGAGGCCGGCCTGGGGCTCGCCCCCGGCATCGCCTTCGGGCCCGAGGGCGAGGGTCATTTGCGCTGGTGTTTCGCCGCCGCCGAGCCGTTGATCGAGGAGGGCGTGCGCCGGCTGGCGCAGTTCTTACGGAGGATGCTTTGAACGAGCCATTGGCGCCGGCGCTCGAACCAGCCCCATCGCTTGTCACGATCGCGCATCTCATCTATGCGTTGCATGCGCTCAGCCTGGTGATCGGCGCCTTCGGCGCCGCCACCGTCATCGGCGCGTTCTTATTCGGCTGGCCGTCGATCGTCGCCGTCGTGATCGGCTACGTGAAGCGTGGCGAGGCGCGTGGCACCTGGCTGGAATCGCACTTCCGCTGGCAGATCCGCACGTTCTGGTTCGCGCTGGCATGGGCGGCGCTGACTTTCGTCGCAGCGGCGGTATTGGCCGTCGTGCTGGTCGGTTTCGCCATCTGGGTCATCGGACTTTTCGCGCTCGGCGTCTGGGCGATTTACCGCATCGCGCGCGGCTGGCTGGGGCTGCTGGACCGCCGGCCGCTGCCGGTCTGAGCGTCGCGCGGCGGCGCACGATTGAGGCGTGCGCCGGCGGGGAGTAATCTCGGC
>JANWUU010000285.1 GCA_025057735.1 Burkholderiaceae bacterium | reverse complement strand
ACCGACGCGTAGAACGCGTCCATGTCCAGATGCGCGATGACGCGGACCGGCGCGGGCATGCGGGCAGTCTATCGGCGGCGACGCGTCGTCCAGACCTCGGCGCCGCGCTGACCGCGGCACCAATGGGCGTGCGTACGAACCGGACACGGCAACGCGGCCCGCAGGACCTGCCGGCGCAGCGACGCGGCGGCCGCCGATCACCACCGGCAGCCCGCGCAGCTCCGGATAACGCAGCAACTCTACCGACGCGTAGAACGCGTCCATGTCCAGATGCGCGATGACGCGGACCGGCGCGGGCATGCGGGCAGTCTATCGGCGGCGACGCGTCGTCCAGACCTCGGCGCCGCGCCGCCCGCGGCACCAATGGGCGTGCGTACGAACCGGACACGCCAACGCGGCCCGCAGGACCTGCCGGAGCAGCGAAACGAAATGCACCATGAAATTCCCGCTTTAAAAGCGGGAATTTCATGGTACTGTGCCCCCATGCTGATCGAACGCCGCCGCCTGCGCGCCGAGGTCGCCCGCCTGCTACAGCGGTTCCGCGGTGTGCTGTTGGTCGGCCCGCGCCAGGTCGGCAAGACCACGCTGGCGCGCACCTTTGTGCCGCCGGACAGCCCGAATTACTTCGACCTCGAGGATCCGGTGGTGGCCGAACAATTTCGGGCGCCGAAAGCGCTGCTCGGTGGTTTGCGCGGGCTGGTCGTGATCGACGAAGTGCAGCATGCACCGGGGCTGTTCCCACTGTTACGTGTGCTGATGGACCGGCCCGACGCGCCCGCCAAGTTCCTGCTGCTGGGCAGCGCCTCGCCGGCCCTGCTGCGGCAGGGCGCGGAGTCGCTGGCGGGCCGCATCGCGGCCGTGGAGGTCGGCGGTTTCTCGCTCGAGGAGGTGGGACCTGCCAACGAGCGGGCCTTGTGGCTACGCGGGGGCGCCCCGCCGTCGTATCTCGCCGGCACCGACGAGGACAGTTTTACCTGGCGCACGCGTTTCATCGATCTGTTCTTGACGCGCGACCTGAGCTTGCTCGGCATCAATGTCGCCGCACCGGCGATGCGCCGATTCTGGATGATGCTGACGCATTATCACGGCCAGCTCTGGAACGCGGCCGACCCTGCGCGCACGCTCGGTGCCAACGAAAGCACGGTGCGCCGTTACCTGGACTGGCTGACGCAGACCTACATGGTGCGGCAACTGCCGCCATGGCATGAGAACCTCGGCAAGCGCCAGGTCAAGGCGCCCAGGATCTACTTCCGCGACAGTGGCCTGCTGCATGCACTGATGGGCGTGCGCAACGAAGCGGATCTGCTGGTTCACCCGCGCGGCGGCGCCTCCTGGGAAGGATTTGCGCTTGAACAGGTGCTGCGCATCGCGCAACCGGATCAGGCTTACTTCTGGCGCACGCACACCGGCGCCGAGCTGGACTTACTGATGTTCAAGTACGGCCGGCGCGTCGGCGTCGAATTCAAGCGCATGGACGCGCCAACGCTCACGCCCTCGATGCGCATCGCGTTCGGCGACCTCAAACTCGACGCGCTGTACGTGGTCTATCCAGGCGAGCGCCGCTACCGGCTGGCGCAAGGCATCGAGGCCGTGCCGCTGGCACACTTTGCTGCCCCCGCCTGAGCGCAGGCGCCGCACCGCACTCGCACAATGGCCCGCGTGCTCGTCTTCGCCCTCATGGTCGCCACCGCAGCCGCCGCGCAGGCGCCGCACGCGCACCGACACGGCTTCTCGGACGCCGAGCGGTGGGCACGCGTCTTCGACGATCCGGCGCACGACGCCTGGCAGAAGCCGCAGCGGGTGATCGAGGCGCTGCGGCTGGCGCCGGACGCGCCGGTGGCCGACCTCGGCGCCGGCACCGGCTACTTCACGGTGCGGCGGGCGCGCGCTGCCGGCCGGGCACGTCTATGCGGTACACATTTCGCCCGACAAACCTACGCCACCTGAACGCGCGCGCCGGCCGGCGCCGACCGTGATCGACGAGATGCAGCGCGCCGGCTACGCGCTCGCGGAAACGCACGGTTTCCTGCCGCATCAGTATTTCCTCGTCTTCCGGTCGCGGTGGACCGGCCATCGCTACGGGCGGCGCGGCACATGGTGGCAGTGGCTGCTGGTGAACTGCTGACGAGACGAACTTGGCGTGCTGCGATGAAATGGGGGCGCTCCATCGAGGCGATGACCGCAGCCGTGCGGCAGCGTCTGGGCAACGCTGCACAGG
>JANWUU010000205.1 GCA_025057735.1 Burkholderiaceae bacterium | reverse complement strand
GCAGGCGATCGAACGGCTGCGGCCCTTCACTCCCGAGCGGCAGACCTTCTCGGCGGGGGTAGCGGCCTGGAACGGTGCCGACAGCGCCGAGGAGCTGCTGCGCGCCGCCGACCGCGCGCTACTGGCCGCCAAGCGCGGTGGACGCAACCGCACGACGATCGCGGAAGCGCTGCCGCAGATCGCGCTGCCGTTGCGGGTCGCCTGACGCCCGCGGCGCGCTGCGGGTTCGCGGACGCTGCGCCGCTTTTGCCTCGCATACTGCGGCATTTCGCCCCTAGACGGTTTCTAAAATGCGCCGCGCCGATGGGGGTCCGCCGCCCAGCCACGATACCAACACCGATGCCGGGCTACCGTTTGCGCCGCCGCGCTTGGTCGTGGCTGCCGCTCCTCCTCCTGGTGGCGGCGCTGCTGCGGCCACCGGGCATATCCGCTGAGCCGCTCGACGTGGATCCGTACGCCGAGCGTCTGACGCTGCGCAACGCGCTGCGGTTGTACATCGATACCGACGGCACCCTGACGGCAGCCGACGTCTCCGCCCCCGGTTTCGCTGGCCGCTTCGCGCCGCCCCCCGGCGACCTGCGCAACCTCGGCCATGTTTACGTGCCCGTTTGGATCCGTTTTTCGCTGCGTTTCGCCCACGGCGACAACGCGCCGCGTGTGCTCGAACTGGCCTATCCGTTTGCGGACTCGGTCGAGCTGTACACGCCGCAACCCGATGGCAGCTTCGCGGTCAGCCGGGCGGGCGACCACACGCGCGTGTCGGAACGCGCGCTGCCGGACCGCATGGTCCTGTTTCCGATCGACGCTCGACCCGGCGAGACCGTCACCTACTACCTGCGCTACCAGAGCGTCGGACTGCTCAGCCTGCCGCTGTCGCTCTGGCGCGACGACGCGCTGCGCGCCGCGCGCCAGACCGAGGCGCTGCTGCTCGGCATCTACTACGGCTGCCTGCTGGCGCTGCTGCTGTACAACCTGGCTCTGTACGCGGCGCTGCGCGCACGGGTGTACCTGGCCTACGTCGTCTATACGGCGACGATGATGCTATTCATGGTGACGCAAAACGGCCTCGCCAATCTGTACCTGTACCCCGAGTGGCCTCAGATCGCCGACAAGATGAGCTACCTGTCGGTCGTGCTCACCGTGGCTGCTTTCGCGGATTTCGTGCACCGTTACTTGGCCACCGGCGCGCTGTCGCCGCGCGCGGCGCGTGCGCTACACGGTTTGTGCCTCGGTGGGCTTGCGCTGGTGGCGGCCATACCGCTGGTTCCGCGGCTGGCAGCCTTCTGGGGCGCGATGGCGTACGCGCTGCCGACAGTGCTGGCCGTGTATGCGATCGCGCTGCACCACTGGATCGCCCTGCGCAGCCGTGCGGCCGCTTTCATTACGATCGCCATCACACTGCCGGCGCTCGGCGGCGCGCTGCTGTTCGCTCGCAACCTGGGCGTCTTCCCGGTTTCCTGGCCGACCGAGCACGGCATCCAGATCGGCTCGATGTTCGAGATGCTCGTTCTAGCGCTCGGGCTGGCGGAACAGGTGGCGGTGATCCGCCGCGAGCGCGAGGAGGCGCGCCGCGCGGCCGGCGAGGACCGGCTCACCGGCCTGGCCAACCGCGCCTATCTCGAGGCAACACTGCCCCAGTTCCTGTCGCGCGCTCGCCGCGGCGGGCGGCGGCTGGGCGTACTGTGGATCGACATCGACGAGCTGAAGCCGATCAACGATCGCTACGGGCACGCCGCCGGCGATGCCTTGCTGCGCCAGGCCGCCGCGCGCATGCGCGAGGCCGTGCGTGCACACGATCTGGTGGCGCGCATGGGCGGCGACGAATTCGTCGTGGTGGCCGAGGCCGAGCATGACGGCGACGATTTCAGCGCGCTGGCCGCCCGGCTGAACGCCAGCCTGGCACGGCCGGTGGAAATCGACGGCGTGCAGCTACGCACCTCGGCCAGCATCGGCATCGCCGTCTATCCGCTGCACGCCGACACGGGTCCGCAGTTGCTGGCACAGGCGGACCGCGCGATGTACGCAGCGAAGGCCGCGGGCCGCAACACCTACCGGCTGACAGCTTGAGGTGGCGATGCGGCCGGCCTTTCGAATGCCACTGACCGAAGGGAGCGGGAGATGCTCGACTGGCTACTTGCACCGGAGGCGCTGATCGCGCTGGCCACGCTGACCGCGCTCGAGCTGGTGCTCGGCATCGACAACGTGATCTTCATCTCCATCCTGGCGGCCAAGCTGCCGGCACAGCAGCAGGACCGCGCGCGCACGATCGGGCTGACGATCGCCGCCGTCGGCCGCCTGGCGCTGCTGTTCTCGATCGTCTGGATCCTGGGCCTGACGGCCGACGTCTTCACCATTTTCGGCCACGGTCTGTCCTGGCGCGACCTGATCCTGATCGCCGGCGGGCTGTTTCTGATCTACAAGGCCACCGCCGAGCTGCACCAGAAACTGGAGGGCCAGACGGGGGTCAAGAGCGCGGCGGTGAAGGCCAGTTTCGGCGCCGTGCTGGTGCAGATCGCGCTGCTCGACCTGGTGTTCGCGATCGACTCCATTGTCACCGCCATCGGCATGGTGCGCGACGTGCGCATCATGGCGGCGGCGATCGTGCTGTCCGTGATCCTGATGCTGATCGTCTCCGGCTACGTGCACGCCTTCGTCAGCCGACACCCGACCGTCAAGGTGCTGGCGCTCGCCTTCCTGCTGATGATCGGTATGGTGCTGATCGCCGAGGGCTTCGAGGTGCACGTGCCGAAAGGCTATGTGTACTTCGCCATGGGCTTCTCGGTGTTCGTCGAGCTGCTGAACATGCGGCTGCGCAGGGTCGCGCAGCCGGTGGCGCTGCACGAGCCGTATGCGCGCGAGGAGACGCCGCGCTGAAGGCTGCACCGGCGCGGCGCGCCGGCGGCAGGCGCTCAGGGGAGCGCCTGTTTCAGGTCCTCGATCAGATCCTGCGCGTCCTCGATGCCGACGCTCAAGCGAATCAGACCGTCGTCGATGCCGAGTTCCGCGCGCCGCGCCGGCGGGATGCTGGCGTGGGTCATCAGGCCCGGATGCTCGATCAGGCTCTCCACGCCGCCCAGGCTTTCCGCGAGCGTAAACAGGCGGCAGCGCGACAGCATGCGGCGCGCGCC
>JANWUU010000084.1 GCA_025057735.1 Burkholderiaceae bacterium | reverse complement strand
CGATCACGTTGAGGCGGTAATACAAATCCTGGCGGAAGCGCCCGGCCGCCACCAGCTTCGCCAGGTCCTGATGGGTGGCGCTCAGGATGCGCACGTCGACCGGCTCCTCAACCGTGGCGCCGACCTTGCGCACACGCCGCTCCTGGATCGCTCGCAGCAGCTTGACCTGCATCGGCAGGGGCAGTTCGGCCACTTCGTCGAGGAACAACGTGCCGCCACCGGCGGCCTGGAAGAACCCGTCGCGGTCGCGATCGGCGCCGGTGAAAGCCCCTTTTTTGTAGCCGAAGAACTCGGCCTCCATCAGCGTCTCGGGAATCGCCCCGCAGTTGACGGCGACGAAGGGGCCGGCGCGGCGCGCCGACTGCTCGTGGATCGCGCGCGCCACCAGTTCCTTGCCGCTGCCCGATTCGCCGTAGATCGCCACCGGCGCCATGCTGTGCGCCAGCCGCGCGATCATCCCGCGCAATTGCCGCATGGCCGCCGACTCGCCGATCAGGCGTGCCAGCGCACCGCCGTCCTCCGCCCCGGCCGCCTGCGGCATCCCCGGCTCGCGCAGCGCGGAGCGGACCAGCAGGCGCAACTGGTCCAGATCGACCGGCTTGGTCACATAGTCGAATGCGCCCGCCTTCAGGGCCGCCACGGCGTTCTCCGCGCTGCCGAAGGCGGTGATCACTGCCACCGGCGGCCCGCCGCGGCCGGCGATCTCGCGCACCAGGTCCAGGCCGACGCCGTCGGTCAGGCGCATGTCGGTCAGCACCAAGGCGTAGCGGTTGCGGGCCAACAGCGCGCGCGCCTCGGACAGCGAGGCGGCGCTGTCGACATCCAACCCGAGCCGAACCAGCGTCAGCGTCAACAGCTCGCGCAGGTCCGCCTCGTCGTCGACGACCAGCACGGCGGGCTGACGGCGCGCCACCTCCCCGTTTGCCGGACGCTCGCTCATAGCGCCGGAATCGTATCCAGATAGCCGCCGGCGGCGATCGCTTCGCTGCTGGCGGCGAAGCGCAGCACGAAGCCCTCGCGCGTGCCGCCGTCGAGGGCACGCCGCGCCGCATAGGCCAGTTCGCAGCGGTTGGCCAAGCAGAACTCGCGCGCGATGTACAGGCCAAGCCCGGTGCCGCGCGCGTGCGTGGTAAAAAACGGCTCGAACAGCGCGGCACGCGCCTCGGCGCTGACTCCTGGGCCATCGTCGAACACCCACAGTTGCACCCGGCCCGCCGCGTCGGCCGCGCGCTCGCCGACCAGTTGCACCGCGCCCGGCGCCTCGCTTGCGTAGCGCAGCGCGTTGTCGACCAAGTTAAACAGGATTTGGCGCAGGTGCGATTGCTCGAACCGGACCGCCAGCCCGCTTGCAATCTCCACGCGCACGCGACCGGGCGCGAGCGCCCGGTCGCGTGCGAATTCCTCCAGCCATTCGGCGACGAAGCGGTCGAGCGCGATGTCCTCGCCGACCGGCGTCTCGCGGCGGGCCACGCGCAGCACGTCTTCGACCAGGCGGTTCAGGCGGCCGGTGTTCTCGCGCACGATCGCCACCAGCCGGGCGCGTAACGCCGCATCGGCATCCTCGGCCAGCAACTGTCCGGCATGGCTGATGGCGGCCAGCGGATTGCGGATCTCGTGGGCGATGGAGGCGGTCAGCCGGCCCATGGCGGCCAGCTTCAGCTGCTGGGCGCGGTCTTCGACGGCGCGCATGTCCTCCAAAAAAATGACGAACTCGACGTGCTCGTCCGCGCCCGGCCGGGCGAAACGCGCGCGCACGCGCAGCGCCGACCCCCCCGGCGTGGCGCTGCCTTCGTCCAGAGGCTGCAGGGCGGCGTCTGTCCATTCGCCGCGCGGCCGCTCGCTAGCGAGCCACTGGCGGAACGCCAGCACCAGCGGGTGCAGGTGCGGGTAATCGGCGAGACAACGCCCGGTCAACTGGGTCTCGGGCGAAAAGCCGAGCAGCGTGCGCGCGGCCCGGTTGTTGGCGCGTATGCGCAGGCTGGCATCCACCACGAGCACCCCCTGTTCCATCTGCGCGATCACCAGCCGGTTGATCTCGAGCTGCTGTTCCAGATCCCGTCCGCGCCGCACGGCCAGGCTCTCCTGCGCGGTCAGGCGCCGCGACAGCAGGCCAAGCAGCGCCGTGATACCGAACAGTGCGGCGCCATACAGCCCGGCCTGGAGCACGCCGACATCGCGGCCCTCCGGCTGCAGGCCGCGCACGACCGCATCGCCGAGCAACACCAGCACCGCGAGCGAGCAGACGAAGAAGGCAGCGATCGTCGGCAGCAGCAAGGCCGCACCGGCAATCGGCAACAGATACAGGATCATCATGCCGCCGCGCACGCCGCCGCTGAAGGCGACCAGCGTCGAGATCAGGATCAGGTCGATGGCCAGCTGCCCGAACACCTGCAGCGTGAAGTTGGTGCGCGCATAAAGCGCCAGGACGGCGAGGATGGCCGCGAACAGGAAGTACACCAGCCCGATGGCGAGCAGGCGGCGTCCCAGGCCCGTGCCCGCCTCCGCCAGGGGCGCGCCGAAGGCCGCCACGGTCAGCACCAAGGCACTCGCCACGAGCACGCGCACGAGCGAGAAATACTCGAGCGTGCGCCAGCCCGGCTCGACCGCAGCCGGCAGCGAACCGAGCAGCCGCTGTGCGCGCATCGCCGCTATTCGAGCGCCTGCCGCCGGTGCTCGTCGCAGCAGAAAAAATGCCCCTGAGCCTGCACCGCTTCCGACCGCGGCACGTTCAGACGGCAGACCTCGCAGGCCACCATCGGCTCGCCCACCGCGCCACTGCCGCTGGTGGTCTGGCCCCGTCGAGCGCGCTGCTTGACCGCCAGCCAACGCCACAGCACGTAGACAGCCAGCCCCAGCAGGATCCAGAACAGGATGCGTCCCATCGTCAACCCGCCACCCGGCGCAGGATGACTTCCAGGACGAAGCGGCTGCCCACATACGCGAGCAGCAGCATGACGAAGCCGACCAGCGTGAATCGCAGCGCGGTGCGGCCGCGCCAGCCGAAGAAATGCCGCCCGGCCAGCAGACCGGCGAAGATCAGCCAGGAGGCGATCGTGAACACGGTCTTGTGATCGAAGCGCAGCGGCTGGCCGAACAGCTCCTCGGTGAACAGCACGCCGGAGACGAGCGCCACGGTCAGCAGCAGGAAGCCGGTCCAGATCAAGCGGAACAGCAGCCGCTCCATCGCCAACAGCGGCGGCACCTCCGCCAGCACGCGTGCAAAGGCGCCCTCGTCCGCTGCCGCGTGCAGGCTGCGATCCATCGAGGCCATCAGCAGCGCGTGCAGGGCGGCGATCGTCATCAGGCTGAAGGCGGCGATGGCGACGAACCAATGCGCGCGAAAGGCGAGCGAGTCGCTGCCGACGGCGATCAGCGCGCCCTGGAACAGGGCCGGCAGCAGGCTGGCCACTGCGGCCGCCGGCAGGACCAGCACCTGCAGGCCGCGGATCGGCACCACGAAACCCTCCAGCCAGACGATTAGCACCGCAAACAGCATCGTCGCCGACAGCGCCTGCGCGAAGCCGAAGCGCAAGGCGCCGTGGTCCAGCACCGCACCGGCCAGCAGGGTGGCATGCGCCAGCGCCACCAGCGGCAGCAGCCAGCGGCCGTCGAAGCGGCGCGGCACCTGCAGCGCGCGCCATGCCAGCCACGCCAGCACGCCATAGGCGCACGCGACGGCGCCGTGTGCAGCCACGTAAAATGCGCTTGCCTGCATCCTCGTTCCTATATAACACGCAGGTCGCGCGCCGCCGTCGCCGCGGTGCGCATCCGGTTCCGCGAATCCGATGCTGGAGGCACTGACCGAGAAGCTGGCGCGCGTCGTCAAGACGATGCGCGGGCAGGCGCGGCTGACGGAAGCCAACATGCAGGAGATGCTGCGCGAGGTGCGCGTGGCGCTGCTGGAGGCCGACGTCGCGCTGCCGGTGGTGCGCGAGCTGCTGGCGCAGATCAAGGAGAAGGCGCTCGGCGCGGAGGTGGCCGGCAGCCTGACCCCCGGCCAGGCCCTAGTCGGCCTCGTGCATCGGGAGCTGACCGCCATCATGGGCGGGGACCTGCCGCCGGCGGCGCGCGAACTGAACCTCGCCACGCAGCCGCCGGCCGTGATCCTGCTGGCGGGCCTGCAGGGCGCAGGCAAGACCACCACCGCCGCCAAGCTCGCCCGATGGCTGATCGAGACGCGCCGCAAGAAGGTGCTGACGGTCTCCACCGACGTCTACCGCCCGGCGGCGATCGAGCAGCTGAAGGCGGTCAGTGCGCAGGCCGGCGCCGAGTTCTTCCCGGCATCCGCGAGCGAGCCGCCCCTGGCGATCGCGCAGCGCGCGCTGGACCACGCGCGCCGGCATTTCTTCGACGTGCTGATCGTCGATACGGCCGGCCGGCTGGCGATCGACGAAGCGATGATGCAGGAGGTGGCCGCGCTGGAGGCGGCACTGCGGCCGGTGGAAACGCTGTTCGTCGTCGACGCGATGCTCGGACAGGACGCCGTCCAAACCGCGCGTGCCTTCGCCGAGCGCCTGCCGCTGACGGGCGTCATCCTCACCAAGCTCGACGGCGATGCGCGCGGCGGCGCCGCGCTGTCCGTCCGTCATGTCACCGGCAAGCCGATCAAGTTCGTCGGCGTGGCCGAGAAGATCACGGGGTTGGAGCCGTTCGATCCGGAGCGCATGGCCGGCCGCATCCTCGGCATGGGCGACATCGTCGCGCTGGTCGAGGACGTCCAGCGCTCGATTGACGTCGGCGCGGCAGAGAAGCTGGCCAAGCGCATGCAGGCCGGCGAGCGCTTCGACCTCAACGACTTCCGCGCCCAGTTGGCGCAGATGCGGCGGATGGGCGGCCTCGGTGGGCTGCTGGAGAAGCTGCCGGCCCAGTTCGCCCAAGTCGCCGGGCGCGTCAACGAGCAGGACGCCGAGCGGCAGTTGCGTCGCCTGCAGGGCATCATCGATTCGATGACACCGCAGGAGCGCGCCCGCCCCGACATCATCAAGGCCGCGCGCAAACGCCGCATCGCCGCCGGCGCCGGCGTACCGGTGCAGGAGGTCAATCGCCTGCTCTCGCAGTTCGAACAGATGCAGGCGATGATGAAGCAGATGAAAAAAGGCGGACTGGCCAAGCTGATGCGCGGCCTGTCGGCCATGAAAGGCTTTCCGGGCGGCCTGCCGCGCAAGTAGCGGCCGCCGCGCGGCGGGTCTCCGGCGCGGCGCCGTAGTCGCCCACCCGGCCCGGCGGTGCCGCCCGCCCGCCTTCGCCCGCCGGCGCCCACGGCGGCGCTGCTCAGGCGCGCACTTTGCCGGGCTCGTACGCCCAGCGGTTTTTCCAGGCGGCAAGCACCGCGTTCGGATACTCGGGCCGGCCCCGGCTGCCGTTGTAGCGGCCGAGGGCGAGGAAAAGATCGCCCTTTTCCAGATCGAGGTAATGGCGCAGGATCACGCAGCCGTAGCGCAGATTGGTGCGCATGTCGAACAGCTTGCGCGCGTCGCCGTCGCCGATCAGCCGGGTCCAGAACGGCATCACTTGCATGTAGCCACGCGCCCCGGCCGAGGAGATCGCGTATTTGCGGAAGTTGCTCTCGACCTGGATTAAGCCCAGCACGAGTTGCCGGTCCAGCCCCGCACGCAGCGCCTCGTAGTCCAGCGTGCGCAAAAATTCGAGCCGCATTTGGTCGTCCGGCTTCTGCGTCCGCAGGCGCCGCGACATCGCCTCCAGCCAGTCCACGAAGGCCATGCGCTCGTCGTGATCGGCGAAGCTGCGCACCGGCGGCCGCGTATCGGCGATGCGCGCGGCGAGCGCCACGCGCACCGCATCGGCGAGCGGCTCGTACTGCTGCGCCCCGCCCCAGGCCGGCGCGGCCGGCAGCAGGGCGCAGGCCCCGGCGGCGAGCAGCGCACGGCGCCCGACGTCAACGCGACAGTTGGCTGCGGATGAACGGCACCGCATCGGCGACACCGATCAGCGTGGTGGTCATCGTGCGTCGTTGCACGTATTCGAGCTTGCCATCCTTCAGGCCCCGCTCGCCGACCGTCAGCCGATGCGGCACTCCGATCAGCTCCCAGTCGGCGAACATCGCGCCCGGCCGTTCGCCGCGGTCGTCCAGAATCGCGTCCACCCCGGCGGCGCGCAGGGCTTCGTATACCTGATCCGCCGCCTGCCGGACCGCCTCGGATTGCCGGTAATTCACCGGGCAAATCACCACTTCGAACGGCGCGATCGGATCCGGCCAGATGATGCCGCGCTCGTCATGGTTCTGTTCGATCGCCGCACCGAGCAGGCGCGTCACACCGATGCCGTAGCAGCCCATCACGATCGGCTGCGTGCGCCCGTTTTCGTCCGTGTAGGTGAGCTTCATCGACTCCGCGTACGGCAGACCGGCGAACACGTGTCCGACCTCGATGCCGCGCTGGATCGCCAGCGTGCCCTTGCCGTCCGGCGAGGGGTCGCCCGCGACCACGCTGCGGATATCGGCCACCTCGTGCGGCTCCGGCAGGTCGCGCCCCCAGTTCACGCCGGTCAGGTGATAACCCTCCTCGTTGGCGCCGCAGACGAAATCGCTCATGTTGGCCACCGTCCGGTCGGCCACCACGCGCACCGGCTGCCGCGTGCCGACCGGGCCGAGATAGCCCGGCGCACAGCCGAAGGCGGCTCGGATCTCCGCCTCGCTGGCGAAGCGGAAGCCGCGCGCCAGCCCAGGCACCTTGCCGGCCTTCACCTCGTTGAGTTGGTGGTCCCCGCGCACCAGCAGCAGCCAGATCTGTGCGCCGCCCTCGCCGTCGACTGCCAGCACGATGGACTTCACGGTCTGCGTCAGCGGAAGCTGCAGCAGCTCCGCCACCTGCTCGCAGGTCTCGCGCTGCGGGGTCGGCACCTTGCGCATCGTCTCGCGCGGCGCGGCGCGCTGTGCGATCAGCGGCAGCGCCTCCGCCATCTCGATGTTGGCCGCGTAATCCGAGTCCGGGCAGTAGGCGATCGCGTCCTCGCCGGTGTCGGCAATCACCTGAAACTCATGGCTCGCCTTGCCGCCGATGTTGCCGACGTCGGCCGCTACGGCGCGAAACTTCAGGCCCATGCGGGTGAAGGTGCGCGCGTAGGCATCGAACATCGCCCGGTAGCTCTCCATCGCGCCGGCCTCGTCGCGGTCGAACGAGTAGGCGTCCTTCATCGTGAACTCGCGCCCGCGCATCAGGCCGAAACGCGGCCGCCGCTCGTCGCGGAACTTGGTCTGGATGTGGTAGAGGTTCAGCGGCAACTGCTTGTAGCTGCGCACCGTCTCGCGCACGATATCGGCGATGACCTCCTCGGAGGTGGGCTGCAGCACGAAATCACGCTCGTGCCGATCCTTGAAGCGCAGCAGCTCGGGGCCCATTTTGTACCAGCGGCCGGACTCCATCCACAGCTCGGCCGGCTGCACCAGCGGCATCAG
>JANWUU010000068.1 GCA_025057735.1 Burkholderiaceae bacterium | reverse complement strand
CGTGAGGCGCAGCTACGGTTATCTGCCCCCAGCCGCGCAACGTCTGGTCGAACTGCTCCGCCTGACGGCCAGCGGGGTGACAGGCGGCGCACGGGGTGCTCAGCGCGCCAGCGCGCGCCGCAGCAGGTAGGACAGCAGGTCGACCGCGCCGACCAGCAGCAGCATCGCCATCAGAATCGAGCTCGTCTCGCGCATCTGGAACAGGCCCATGTGGAAGGCGAGCATCTGGCCCAGTCCGCCGCCGCCGACGACCCCGAGCACGGCCGCCGCGCGGATGTTGTTCTCCCAGCGGTACAGGGTGTAGGACATCAATTGCGGCAGGATGGTGGGCAGCGTTGCGTACAGGAATACGCGGCCGCCGCCCACGCCCTGCACGCGCAGCGCGAACGCCGGCGCCGGCGGGGCATTCTCGATCGCCTCGGCGAACAGCCTGCCGAGCACGCCGCTGGTGTGCAGCGCCAGGGCGAGCGTGCCCGCCAGCGGGCCGAGGCCAGCGGAGATCAGCAGCAGCGCCGCCCATACCAGTTCGGGGATCGAGCGCAGGACGTTAAGCATCAGCCGCGTCGGCCCGCGCGCCAGCGCGCGGTCGCCGGCGTGGCGGCGTGCCGCTGGCAGCGCCAGCAGCAGACCGAGCAGCATCGCCAGCAGTGTGCCGACCGCCGACATCGCCAGCGTTTGCACGGTGGCCACAGCCAGCTTGGCCAGAAAGGCGCCTTCCACGTTGGGCGCCATCAGTTCGCCGATGAAGCGGCCGATGCGCGCCCAAGCCTCCGCGCTGGCGAAGCGGCTCCATTGCAGGTCGAGGGTGGCGAAGCTTGCCACCGTCAGCGCCGCGAAGCCGGCGATCACCCAGCACGCCGCGCAGCGCGCGTGCAGCAGCGGCGGCGGCGCCTTGAAAGGCCGGTTGGCGGCCGGGTCCGGGTGTGGTAGCGGCGTCATCCGAGCAGCCTGCGCAGCAGGGCGCTGACGCGGTCGGCCAGCCACACCAGGGCCACAAAGACGATCAGCAGCGTGCTGACTTCGGCACCCTGGAACATCTTCATCGACAGATCCATCTGCTGGCCGAGTCCCCCAGCGCCGACGAAGCCGAGCACGGCTGAGGAGCGGATCGCGCACTCCCAGCGGTACACGGTGTAGCTGGTCAGCTCGCCGGCGTTCTGCGGCAGCAGGCCGTAGAGGAAGGCCTGTACGCGTCCCGCGCCATTGCGCAGCAGAGTGTGCGTCGCATGCGCATCGCCGCTTTCCAGGATCTCGCCGTAGACCTTGCCGAGCATGCCGCTGTACGTGAGCGCAATGGCCAGCACGCCGGCGGTGGCGCCCAGGCCGACTACGCGCACGAACACGAGCGCCCAGATGAGCTCCGGCACGCTGCGCAGCAGGATCAGCAGCCAGCGCACGCCCTGGCGCGCCACGAAGGGCAGCGCGTGCATGCGGCCCGGCAGCGCGGACACCGACAGCGCGCCCGTGGACAGCAAGGTCAGCGGCACCGCCAGCAGCAGCGCCAGCGCCATGCCGCAGGTGGCGATGGCCACCGTGCGCCAGGCCTCGCGCGCGACCAGCGCCAGAAACTCCGGATCGACCCTCGGCGGGAAGAAATCCGCCAGAAAGCGGCGCGTCACACGCAGGTTTTCCGGCTCGAAGAACACCCAGGGTCTGAACTCGGTGGCCACCAGCGCCGGTGCCAGCACGACGAGGGCCGCCAGCGTCCAGAACAGGCGGCGCGACCAGGCCGGATCGCGCAGGGCGGGCGCGGCAACCGCGGCGGCGCTCACGGTCAACGGCAGACCAGGACGGTGGCGGGCGCCGGTGAAGCCTCGGCCTCGACGACCGGCGCGCCGGCCAGCTCATGTTCGTGCTGCGCATACAGCGCGCGCAGCCGCTCGCGCGTGACCGCTTGCGCGGGCAGATCGAAGGCGAGCTCGCCGTCGCGCAGGCCGAGGACGCGCGGAAAGCACGCGGTAGCGATGTCCACCTGATGCAAACTGGCGATCAAGGTTACGCCGCGGGCATGCGCCACCTCGGTCAGCACGGCGATCGCGCGCTGCGCGCGGGCCGGGTCGAGCGCCGACAACGGCTCGTCGATCAGCCACAGCGAGGCGGGCGCAAGCAGCGCGCGCGCCAGCCCCACGCGCTGCCGTTCGCCCCCGGAGAGGCGATCGACGCGCTCCCA
>JANWUU010000402.1 GCA_025057735.1 Burkholderiaceae bacterium | reverse complement strand
TGTCGCCGACCCGATGAGTCCGGGCGCTGGGGCCGTGCCGGCGAACCGCCCCCCTGCGGCAGCGCTGCCCGCAGGCGCGCCGGCGCGTCGTGCCCGCAAGAGCGCATGCCCGCACGCGACGAGACGCGCCGACAGCCGCAGGCGGCGCGGTACGATCACACTGCCACGCTTTGCCCGCGTGCAGGCGCCACCCCATGAACGAGCAAGCCATACAGCGTCGCACTGCCCTTCACGCGCCGCGCCCGGCCTGGCGGCCCGCGCCGGCCATCGTGGCATCGCTCGCCTGGCATGGGGCGCTCGGTGCCGCCGCGCTGCTCCATCCGGCCGGCTGGCCGTGGGCGCTCGGCGGTATCGCCGCCAACCACGCCATCTTGACCGCGGCGGGCCTGTGGCCTCGGTCGCGGCTGCTGGGTCCTAACCTCGTCCGTCTTCCAGCGGCAGCCGCCGCGCGCGGCTGGATCGCGCTGACCTTCGACGACGGCCCCGATCCCGAGGTCACGCCGCGCGTGCTCGACCTGCTCGATGCCTACGGCGCCCGCGCCAGCTTCTTCTGCATCGGCCACCGCGCCCGCCAGCACCCCGCCCTGGTACGCGAGATCGTCGCGCGCGGGCATCGGGTGGAGAACCACGGCGATGCGCACTCCAAGCTGTTCGCTGCCTACGGTTACCGACGGATGCGCGCGGACATCGAGGCCGCACAGCGCGCGCTGGCGGACATCACAGGCCAGCCGCCGCGTTTCTTCCGGCCCTTGGGCGGATTGCGCAGCCCGCTGCTCGATCCGGTGCTGGCGCGGCTCGGCCTGCGACTGGCCACTTGGACGCGGCGCGGTTTCGATTCCGTCAGCCCCGATCCGCGGCGCGTCTTGCGGCGCCTGACGCGGCGGCTCGCCGCCGGCGACATCCTGCTGCTACACGACGGCTTCGCCGCCCGCACCCCGGACGCCATGCCGGTTTCGCTCGCCGTGCTGCCGCCCCTACTGGTAGCGTTGCGGCAAGCCGGTTTACAGTCTGTCCCGCTGGCCGACGCGGTGCCCTGAGGGAGGCGCCGCAGCGTCCGGCCGCAAACAGAGGAGGAGGCCATGCGCGTCACGCTCGTTCACCCCGCCGGCTTCAACTTCGTGCCGGGCCAGCGCGACTTCGCGGTGCTCGCCAACCGCATGGCGCCGGTGGGCATCATGCAACTCGCCAGTTGGCTGGAGAAGCACGGCCATCCGACGGCCCTGCACGACTGCCTGGGACCGCACGCCCCGCGCGGCATCGAGGCCAACGCCGAGATCGTGCTGGCCACCGATCCGGAGCTGGTCGGATTTTCCGCCACCACGTCGAGCTTCATGGACGCGGTGGACATGGCCGCCTACATCAAGCACAAGCGCCCGCATGTGAAGATCGTGGTCGGCAACGTGCACGTCTCCTCGCTGGGCACGCCGATCCTGGACCACTTTCCGGAAATCGACTACCTGGTGATCGGCGAGGGCGAAGGGGCGCTGCTGGATCTCGCCGACGGCAAGCCGCTGCGCGAGATCGCCAACCTGTGCTGGCGCGACGGCGAGCGCGCCGTCTTTAACGGCCGCCGCGAGCGCATCCAGAACCTGGACGAGCTGCCGTTTCCGGCCTACGAGAAGCTGCGCGGCTTCCCGCGCGACTATCACATGCCGATTTTCACCTACGTGAAGCGCTACGGCGCCACGATGGTCGGCTCGCGCGGCTGCCCGTATACCTGCTCGTTCTGCGACCGCACCGTGTTCGAACGGCTGTACCGGACCAACTCGCCCGAGTACACCTACGAACACATGAAGTACCTGCGCGACCGCTTCGGCGTCTACCACATCAACTTCTACGACGACCTTTTTACCGCCAGCAAGAAGCGCGTCTACGGGCTGTGCGAGCTGCTGATCCGCAAGCCGCTGAAGATGGATTTCAACTGCGCCATCCGCGCCGGCCATACCACGCCGGAGATGCTGCGCATGCTCAAGCGTGCCGGCGCGCTGATGGTCTCCCTCGGCATCGAGTCAGCGGACCCGGAGATGATGGAGCGCCACAAGTCCGGGGTCACGTTGGAGGCGGTGCGCCAGACCGTGCGCGACATCCATGCCGCCGGCCTGCGCGCCAAGGGGCTGTTCATCTTCGGCATGCCGGGCGAGACACCGGAGACCTTCCGCCGTACCAGCGATTTCATCCTCGAGCTCGAGCTCGACGACATGAACGTCACCAAGTTCGCGCCGCTGCACGGCGCCCCCATCTGGGAGGAGTGCCTAAGCGGCGCGTCCGGCACGTTCAACGAGGACTGGCGCCTGATGAACTGCCTGAACTTCGTCTTCAAGCCGCACGGTTTCGCGTCCGTCGAAGAAATGGACGCCCTTTATAACTGGCACGTGGTGCGCTTCTACAGCAGCCCGCATTACCGCCGCCGCTTCGTGCGCCGCCTCTGGCAGCACCGCTGGAGCCTCTGGCACCTGCTGAAACACGTGCCGCAGACGCTCGGCGCGCTGCGCTACTTCCATGCCAACCGCGCGGAGTTGGAGCGCATCAAGCGCGAATTCAAGCGCCACCCGCGGCAGCCGCTTGGCCTGATGCCGGTGCTCAGCCCGGAAATCGAGGCCGACAACCGCGCCGC
>JANWUU010000371.1 GCA_025057735.1 Burkholderiaceae bacterium | reverse complement strand
GCCCGGTGCGGCCGCAGACGCGCGAGCCGGCCAGCGGCGACGGCCGCCGCGACCAGCGTCAGCCACACCGCCCACAGCGCGGACTTGGCGAGCTTGTGCCCGAGGAGCTCCAGCGCCAGCCAGTGGCGCGCCGGAAAGCCGTGCGCGGCCGGATCGAAGGCGAGCGCGGCGATGCGGTCGTCCAGCCCCGTATGACGCGCCAGCAGCGCGGCGCACGCGAACGCCAGCGGCACCGCGACGATATGCGCGCAGGCGAATCGAAGCGCAGGCGAAAGCCGCTGCGAGCGGGGCAAAGCGAACATCGCCGTCCACGCTACCGCGGGCGGCGTCAAGGGCGCGTCAAACGGGTGTCAAAAATCCGTCAAACCGCGGCCAGCGTCAGCACGAATTTCGCGCCGCGCCGCGCGCCGTCGCCGGCGGCCTGCACCTGAAGGGTCCAGCCGTTAAGCTCGGCCATCTGGCGCGCGATCGCCAGCCCCAGTCCGCGCCCATCCGCGCCGGCGGCCTGCGGCGTATCGCGCAGGCGGCCACGGAAGTAACGGTCGAAGACGAACGGCATCTCCTCGGGGGCGATGCCGGCGCCATCGTCGATGACCTCGATGCGGCCATCGGCGTAGCGCACCTCGCATTGCGTCGGCGCGCCGTGCTCGACCGCATTGCGAAACAGGTTGCGCAGGATCGTCAGTAGGGCATGCCGATCTGCTGCCACCGTGGTGCCGGGAGCGATGCGGACGACGAGCTGCACACGCTCGATGCCGGCTAAGCCCTGCAGACTGCCCCAGGCATCGTGCACGCAACGTATGAGATCGATCGGCGTGGCCGCACCCTGTTCGCCCTGCGCGAGGTGCCCTGCCGCATCCAGCGCGGAGGCGATGGCGTCGGCGGCGGCCAGCGCGCGCGCCAGGCGTGATGGCTGCGGGTCGGCGGCGCTGGCGGCGAGCTCCAAATCCGTCCGCAGGGCCGCCAGCGGTGTGCGGATCTCGTGTCCGAGATTGGCGATGAACTCGCGCTCGCGCGCCAGCATGCGCTCGAAGCGCTCCTGTACGCGGGCGAAGGCCGCCAACAGGCGGTGTTCCTCGTCACGCGCGGCGTCTGCGGCGCCGCCGGCCGGCGGCGCCCACGCCGAAAGCTGCGCCGTCAGGCGCGCAAGCGGCCCCACCACCCAGCCGGCGACCTGCCAGGCGACGATCGCACCGATCGCCAGGAAGATCGCCGCCAGGCCCAGCAGATACAGCCCGAATTCGCGCACCTTCGCTTCGTGGCGCTCGGCGTCGTACTGCACGATCAGACGTCCGCCGGCGCTGGGCAGCACCGCCACGTGCAGCTCCTGCCACGGTCGCCCCAGGCGGTGCGTGCCTTCGAGCAGACCGGCCAGATACGCGGGCAACGGCTCCGGTTGCACCTGGCCGTCGGCGGAGACATACCACGCCGTCAGAGTCGGCGAGGGGCGCAACAGGGCCTCGGCACGCTGCCGATCCTGCAGATCGCCGCGCGCGATGCGCGCTGCCAGTTCGCGCGTCTGTGCCACCAGCATGTCGTCGACCAGATCGTCCTCCTGCTCGCGCAGTGACAGGTAGGCGAGGGTGCCCTGCGCCAGCACGAACAGCGCGACGATCGTGATCAGGGCCAGCGCGACCCGTTGGCGTAGGGTCATGCGGCGGGATCGCGCAACCGGTAGCCGACGCCGTGCACGGTCTCCAGCCCCGTGAAACCGGCGGCCGAGAGCGCCTGCCGCAGCAAGTGGATCTGCGCGCGCAACGCATCGCTCGCCGGCGGTTCGTGGGGCCAGAGCGCCGCTTCCAGCTCGGCGCGCGGCACCAGCCGGCCCGGGTCGCGCATCAGCAGCTCCAGAAGTTGCAGGCCGCGCGCGCCGAGCCGGACCGGCTGCGCGCCGACCCGCACCTCGCGCGTGCGCAAATCGAGC
>JANWUU010000361.1 GCA_025057735.1 Burkholderiaceae bacterium | reverse complement strand
GCCAGACCCAGATCGATGCGCACGGTAGCGAGCGACAAGGCGAAGAACAGCACCAGCGCGATGGCCACCGGCAAGCCGAGCTCGGGCACCAGCAGGCGCCGCTCGCGGTCGAAGGCGCGCGCAAACGCCCCGCAGGTGAGCAGCGCCAGCAGCGGTGACAGGCGCAGCGCCTGCGCCAGCGCAAAGACGATGGCGATGAAGGCGAGCACGACCACGACCTGTGTGCCGCGCTCGCTACGCACGGCCGCCAGCACCGGCAGCAGCAAGCGCGCGGCGGCGGCAGCCAGCGCGAGCGACCCGAACACCAGGTACAGCGAGGGCAGCAGCCAGACAGCGAGCTCGCCCCAGGCGAAGGACGCGGCGTGCGCGTCCAGTTGCACCCAGCCCAGCAGCAGCGTGGTCAGCAGCACCGCGTAGATGCTGTTCAACGCCGTCAGCAGCAGCACCCGCTCGGTCACCTGTCCCTGCGCGCGCACCTCGCGCACCACGGCGAGCACCACGGCCGGCGAGGTGGCCATCGCGATGGCGGCGATCAGCGCGCTGGCGAGCGGCGCCAGGCCGCCGAAACGCAGCAGCGCCAGGAGGACGGTGAAGGTCAGGGCCGCTTCCAGCGCACTGGTGGCCGCCAGCGCCGGGTTGCGCCGCAACCAGCCCCAGGAGACGCGCTGGCCGAGGTCGAACAGGATGATGGCGGCGCAGATGCCGAGCACGAGT
Organism: Burkholderiaceae bacterium; assembly: GCA_025057735.1. Next base: position 8,636 of record JANWUU010000361.1, on the reverse strand, counting down.
TCGACGATTTCGGCGTCGATCGGCGCGAGCGACAACTGCGCCAGTAATGCCGCCGCCGCCGCGAACACGACACTCACGGCGGTGTAGCCGATTAATCGCGGCGCGCGCAGCCGTGCCGCCGCCTCGCCCGCCAGCGCGGCGGCCAGCACGAGCAGCGCGAGCGTAAGCGCGCCGGTTTCCTGCAGTGGCCAGGAAGGCAGAAAGCTCTGCATCGGAGAAAGAAAAGCCCGCGTGCCGCTTGCGCGACCGCGGGCTGGAAAGCGAGGAGAGTCGACCTCGCTTGCTGCCGTCGCTCGGAAACCCGGATGGCAATGCCGCTGCGAGCGGTGCGTTACCACACAAGGTTCGAGCGCAGCGTAGCGGGCACGCGCGGCGCGCGAAATTCGTCGAACAGCGTACGTAAATGTGCGGAGCGCGCGAACCGCGCGAGCGCGTGTCACGCGGGTCGGCTACGCGGGCGCCGTCGAGGCATGCGAGCGCGCCGCGCCGATCACGTCATCCGGCGCGCGGCGTTCAGCCGCCGGCCTGATTGCGTTCGAGCGCGAAGCGCAGGCGGAACAGATCGGCCACGCGGCGCGCGCGCAGCTTCTCCATGATGCGGGCGCGATGCACCTCGACCGTGCGCGGGCTGATACCGAACTCCTCGGCGATCTCGCGGTTGTGTTGCCCGTCCGTGATGCGTTCGAAGACCTCGCGCTCGCGCGCGGTCAACCGCTGCAGGCGCGCCTCGATCTCCTCGCGGTCGCGCGCCTCCTGCAGGATGCGCTGGTCGCTCGCCAGCGCGGTGCTGACCGCTTCCAGCAGATCGCCCTCGTCGATCGGCTTCTCCAGGAAATCGACCGCGCCCTCGCGCAGCGCCGTGCGCGCGGTGCTGACGTCGCCATGCGCGGTGATCACGATGGTCGGCAGGCCGGGGTGCCGCACGCGCAGCTCGCGCTGCAGGCGCAGACCATCGATTCCCGGCAGCCGCACGTCGAGCAGCGCGCAGGCTGGCCGCTGCAGGGTGCTGCAGGCGAGGAACTCCTCGCCGCTGGCAAAGCCGCGCGGCAGGTAGCCCTTCAGCCGCAACAGCAGCTCGAGCGACTCCCGCACGGCGCGGTCGTCTTCCACCACATACACGACGCCGCCGGTCGGCGGGGCGGTCCCGTTTCTCATGGCATCGCTTCGGTCGGCAGCTCCAGACAGAACGTCGTCAGGCGCGCCTCGGTATCGAGCCACAGCCTACCACCGTGCCGCTCGGCGATCGTGCGCCCGATCGCCAGCCCCAGCCCCATGCCTTCCGGCTTGCTGGTGGCCATCGGCTGGAACAGACGGTCGCGCACCTCCGCCGGCACTCCCGGGCCACTGTCGCACACCTCGATGCGCACGGCGCCGCCGGCCACGCGCCGTGCGCGCACTTCGATCGCGCGCGGCGGCGGCACCGCCAGCAGCGCGTCGATCGCATTGTTCAGCAGGTTGCCGAGCACCGCGCCGATCTGCACGCGGTCCAACGGCACACGCGGCAGTCCCGGCTCGATCTGCACGCGCCAGGCGATACGGGCGCGCGTCAAGCGATCCGCCACCTGATCGTGCGCGGCCGCCAACAGCTCGGCGATCGCCACCGGCTCGACGTGCGCGGCGCCGCTCTTGAAGAAGTCGCGCATGCGGCGCACGAACTCGCCGGCGCGCGCGCTCTCCTCGGTCACGCGCGCCAGCGCCTGCAGCAGCTGCGACTGCTGCGCGCCGTCCTGCGCCAGCACGCGACAGGCGCTCGCGTAGGTGCCGATCGCCGACAACGGCTGGTTCAGCTCGTGCGCCAGCGCGGCAGCCAGCTCGGCCGCAGCAGCCGTGCGCTGCGCCTGCGCCAGCGTCGCCTGCTGATCGCGCAGTTCGCGCTCGCGCGCCGCCAGCGCGGCGAGCGAGCGGTGCCGCTCGCTCGCCAGCGCGCCGAGCACCAGCGTGGTGACGGCCAGCGTCAACATCAGCAGCTGGAACTCCACCGCCGAGGTGGATAGCGTCTGCGTGATCGCCAGCGACAGCACGAAGCCGAGCTGCGCGCACGGCAGCCCGATCGCCGCCCCCGCCAGGCCGTAGCGCAGCGCGAAGCCGATCATGGGCAGGAAGACGAGATAGGACATGCGCAGCTCGTCGAACGGTTTGACGCCGAAGACGATCGCCAGCAGGGCCGCCAGCGCCGCCACCAGCAGCACCGTGTCGCGCACGGCGGCGCGCCGCTGCGCCGGCGCGAGCGCCCGCCATTGCCCGAGCGCGCCGCCGGCGGCGAGCAGCAGCAGCGGCGTCAGGACCGTCAGGCCGAGGGCATCGCCCAGCCACAGATGGCCGAAGACGCGCAGCGCCTCGTCGGCCTCCAGCGTGTCGTCGGTCAGATAGCCGCCGACGTATAGCGCCGCCGCCGCCAGCGTGCCCACCGCGCTGACGCCGATGAACCACACCACCTCGCGCACGCCGGCCTCGGCCCAAGGCTCGCGCACCATGTGGCGCAGCGCGAGCGCCGTGCCCACGTAACTGGCGGCCATGCCGCCGCAGGCGAGCAGGGTGCCGAGCGGCGTGCCGGGGGCGTCGCGCACCACGTACTCGGCGACGAGAACCGCGGCGAAGACCGCCGGCACGTAGGCGGCGCCGCCGAGCGCCACCAGCGCCACGGCGAGGGCCGGGTGCGGATTCCACGGCGTGGCGGCGAACGGTGCGGCCGGCAGCACGTAGGTGGCGGCGTCCACCGCCACGTACAGCGCCAGGAAGGCGGCGCTGCGAACAAAAAGGCGCCCGCAGGCGCCCGCTCGTTCCAGGAGGCGCGCGCGCCTCTCAGAACGGGATGTCATCGTCCATGTCGGCGATGCCGCTGGCGGCCGGCTTGCCTGCACCGGCGGGCTTGCCGGCGCCCTCGCGCGCGGGCCGCGGTGCCGCCTCGTCGGCTTCGACGGGGGCCGTGCCCTCGCGCCCGCCGAGCAGTTGCATGTTCTCGGCGACGATCTCGGTGGTGTAGCGGTCCTGGCCTTCCTTGTCGGTCCACTTGCGCGTGCGCAGGCGCCCCTCGACGTACACCGGCCGCCCTTTGCGCAGGTATTCTCCGGCGATTTCCGCCAGGCGGCCGAAGAACACCACCCGATGCCATTCGGTTTCCTCCTGCATCTGGCCGCTGGCGTCCTTGTAGCGGCGTGAGGTCGCCACCGACACGTTGGTGATCGCGGCCCCGTCGGGGCTGTAGCGCGTCTCCGGATCGCGTCCGAGGTTGCCGAGCAGGATCACTTTGTTGACCGAGGCCATCGTTGTCCTCCGTGACGGCGCGCCGCCGCGCCCCGGCGCATCATACCGAGCGCCTCAGGCGGCCAGGTCGAGCGCCATGCCACCGCGGCGCGGCGGCTCGCGCATGCCGCGGGCGACCGCGGCCCACAGCAGCAGCGCGGCGGCCGCACCGGCGAACAGCGTCGCCAGACCGAAATCGCGCGCCAACGCGCCGCCGAGCGCGCCGCCGACGAATAGCCCGAGCGATTGCGTCGTGTTGTAGACGCCGAGCGCCAGTCCCTTGTGCGCCGGCGGCGCCAGCCGCGACACCAGCGCCGGCAGGCTCGCCTCCAGGATGTTGAAGGCGACGAAGAACAGCAGCAGCCACAGCGCCAGCGCGGCGAGATTCGGCGCGCCCCAGGCCAGCCCGAGCTGCGCCGCCGCGAGCAGCAGGATCGCGCCGACGAACAACGCGCGCAGCCGGCCGCGCCGCTCGGCGGCGCGCAGCGGCGGCAGCATCAGCGCAAAAGCGACGAGCACCAGCGGCAGGTACAGCCAGCCGTGCTGCGCCAGCGGCAGCCCGCGCGCCACCAGCAGCGGCGGCACGGCGACGAACAACGCCGTCTGCACCGCGTGCAGCACGAAGATGCCGAGGTTCAGCCGCAGCAGCTCGCGGTCCAGCACCACCGCGGACCAGCGCACAACCGCCGGCGCTGCCGCCGGCGGCGGCAGCGCCGGCAGGCGCAGCACGGCCACGATGGCCGCCACCGCCAGGACAGCGGTGAGCAGGAACAGGCCCTGCATGCCGATGGCGCCGTACAGCGGTGGCGCCACCACCAGCGCGAGCGCAAACGCGAGCCCAATGGAGGCGCCGACGATCGCCATCGCCGTGGTGCGGTGCTGCTCGCGCGTGACATCGGCCACCAGCGCGGTGACCGCTGCCGCGATCGCGCCCGCTCCCTGGATCGCGCGGCCGACGATCACCCATAGCACGTCGGTGGCGAAGGCCGCGATCACGCTGCCGGCCGCCAGCAGCGCGAGCCCGGCGACGATGACCGGCCGGCGGCCGAAGCGGTCGCTCGCCACGCCGAACGGCAACTGCAGCAGTCCCTGCGTCAGGCCATAGATGCCGAGCGCCAGCCCGATCGCCAGCGCGTCCTCGCCGCCGGGCAGCGCGCGCGCGTGCACGGCGAACACCGGCAGGATCAAAAACAGCCCGAGCATGCGCAGACCGTAGACGGCAGCCAGCACGGCGCTGGTGCGCAGCTCGCGCGTGCTCATGCGATCGGGCGACGGCATCGGCGGGAAACGGGGGCCGCAGGCGGCAGCAGGCGGCGGTGGCACGCGCGACGGCGGGCGCGTCTATAGTGGCCAGTTTACCGTGCACCGCAACCGCCCACGATGCAGCCGACCCGCGCACCGATCCGCGTCCGCGGCGCCCGCACGCACAACCTGAAAGACATCGACGTCGACATTCCGCGCGAGGCGCTGGTCGTGATCACCGGCCCTTCGGGCTCGGGCAAGAGCTCGCTTGCCTTCGACACGCTGTACGCGGAGGGCAGCCGCCGCTACGTGGAGTCGCTGTCGGCCTATGCGCGCCAGTTCCTGCAGCTGCTGCAGAAGCCGGACGTCGATGCGATCGAGAACCTGGCGCCGGCCATCGCCATCGAGCAGAAATCCGCCACGCACAACCCGCGCTCGACGGTCGGTACGGTCACCGAAATTCACGACTACCTGCGGCTGCTGTACGCGCGCGCCGGCCAGCCGCACTGCCCCGATCATCCGCAGCAGGCGCTTGCCGCCAGCAGCGTGGCGCAGATGGTGGAGACGGCGCTCGCCACCGCGGCCGAGGCGCGCGTGCTGGTGCTGGCGCCGGTCGTGCGCGAGCGCAAGGGCGAGTTCGCCGACCTGTTCGCGCAGCTGCAGGCGCAGGGCTTCGTGCGATTTCGCGTCGACGGCGCGGTGCTGACAGCCGACGAACTGCCGCCGCTGGCGCGCCACGAGCGGCACGCCATCGACGTGGTGGTGGACCGGCTGACGGTGCGCGAAGCGGCGCGGCAGCGCCTGACCGAATCCTTCGAGACCGCGCTGCGGCTGGCCGAGGGCCGCGCGCTGCTGTTGGACACCGACCACGGGACCGAGACGGCGTTCTCGAACCGCTATGCCTGTCCGCTGTGCGGCTATGCGCTGGCGGAGCTGTCGCCGCGGCTGTTTTCGTTCAACAACCCTGCCGGCGCCTGCACCGCCTGCGAAGGGCTCGGAGTCATCGAATACTTCGACCCGCAGCGCATCGTCGCGCACCCGGAGCTGTCGCTCGCCGGCGGCGCTATCCGCGGCTGGGACGCGCGCAACCCGCATTACTTTCAGCTGCTGAGCGCGCTCGCCCGCCACGCCGGCGTGGACATCGAGCAGCCCTGGCAGCAGCTGCCGCCGTCGTTCCAGCAGCTCGTGCTGTATGGCAGCGACGGGCAGCCGATCGCCTTCTCGTATACCGACGAACGCGGCCGCCGCATCTCGCGGCGACATCCGTTCGAGGGGGTGCTTGGCAACATCGAGCGTCGCTGGCGCGAGACCGACTCGGCCGCGGTGCGCGAGGAACTGGCGCGCTACCGGGCGGTGAAGCCCTGTCCGGAATGCGGCGGCACACGGCTGAAGCGCGAGGCGCGTCACGTGTTCGTCGGCAGCGGCGCGCAACGGCGCGCCATCTACGAGATCGAGCGCATGACGCTGGCGCAGGCGCAGGCGTACTTCGAGACGCTGCACCTGCCCGGCCAGCGGGGCGCGATCGCCGCGCGCATCGTCGGCGAGTTGGTGGCGCGGCTGCGCTTTTTGAACGACGTCGGCCTGTCGTACCTGACGCTGGAACGCGCCGCCGACACGCTCTCCGGCGGCGAGGCGCAGCGCATCCGTCTGGCGGCCCAGATCGGCGCCGGTCTGTCCGGCGTGATGTACGTGCTGGACGAACCGTCGATCGGCCTGCATCCGCGCGACAACGCGCGCTTGATCGCCACGCTGCACCGTCTGCGCGATTTGGGCAACACGGTGATCGTCGTGGAGCACGACGAGGAGGCGATCCGCGCCGCCGACTGGGTGATCGACATGGGACCCGGCGCGGGCGAGCAAGGCGGGCGGGTGGTAGCGCAGGGTCGGATCGATGCCATCGAACAGGCAACGGCCTCGCTCACCGGGGACTACCTGTCCGGCCGGCGGCGCATCGAGGTGCCGCGGCGGCGCACCCCGCCGGGGCCGCACTGGCTGCGCCTGCGCGGCTGCCGCGGCAACAACCTGCAGGGGGTCGACGTCGAACTGCCGATCGGGTTGCTTATCTGCGTCACCGGCATCTCCGGCTCCGGCAAATCGACGCTGGTCAACGACACGCTGGCTGCCGCCGTCGCCCGCCATCTGTACCGCAGCGCGCAGGAGCCGGCCCCGCACGACGCGATCGAGGGGCTGGAACACGTCGACAAACTGGTGGTGGTCGATCAGAGCCCGATCGGACGCACCCCGCGCAGCAATCCGGCCACCTACACGGGGCTTTTCACGCCGATCCGCGAGCTGTTCGCCGGCACGCCGGCGGCGCGCGAGCGCGGCTACGACGCCGGCCGCTTCTCGTTCAACGTCCGCGGCGGCCGCTGCGAAGCTTGCGAGGGCGACGGCGTGATCCGCGTCGAGATGCACTTTCTGCCCGATGTCTACGTCACCTGCGAGACCTGCGGCGGGCGACGTTACAACCGCGAGACGCTGCAGATCCAGTACAAGGGCCTGAACATCGCGCAGGTGCTGGCGCTGACGGTGGCACAGGCCGCCGACTTTTTTTCGGCAGTGCCGGCCATCGCGCGCAAGCTCGCCACGCTGATGGAGGTCGGGCTCGGCTACCTGCGGCTCGGTCAGGCGGCCACCACACTTTCCGGCGGCGAGGCGCAGCGCGTGAAGCTGGCGCTGGAGCTGTCCAAGCGCGACACCGGACGCACGCTGTACATCCTCGATGAGCCGACCACCGGCCTGCATTTCCACGACGTCGCGCTGCTGCTGTCGGTGCTGCAGCGGCTGCGCGATGCCGGCAACACCGTGGTCGTGATCGAGCACAACCTGGACGTGATCAAGACCGCGGACTGGATCGTCGACCTCGGCCCGGAGGGCGGCGACGGCGGCGGTCGCATCGTGGCGGCCGGCCCGCCCGAGCAAGTGGCCGAGCAGGCGGCAAGCCACACCGGCCGCTGCCTGCGCGCGGTGCTGCAGCGGACGGCGCGCCGGCCCGCGTCGGCGGACGCGCACACCGCTGCCGGCTAACGCCGCAGCAGCCGCTCCTCGGCCCGCTGCAAGGCTTCCGGCAAGCCGCGCAGCACCAGCACGTCGCCCGCCTGCAGCACCAGATCGGGGCTCGGGTCGGCGCCGCGGATGCCGCGCCGGCGTACGGCAGTCGCTTCCACCCCCAGGTCGGCGAGCGCCAAATCGCCCAGCCGCCGGCCCACCGCCGCGGCATCGGCATCCAGCGTCACCGAATGCAGCCGCACATGGGCCTCGTCGTCGAATTCGGCCGCATCGTCGGCGCCGTGGAAATAGCCGCGCAGCAGGCGGTAGCGCGAGTCGCGCGCCTCGCGCACGCGCCGCACCACGCGCGACAGCGGCACCCCCAGGAGCACCAGCGCATGCGAGCCCAGCATCAGGCTGCCCTCGAAGACCTCCGGCACCACCTCGGTGGCGCCGGCGGCGAGCAGCTTGTCCAGATCGGTGTCGTCGGCGGTGCGCACGATGATCGGCAGGCGCGGATTCAGCTCGTGCGCGAAATGGATCACCTTCAGCGCCGAGGCGGTGTTCTGATAGGTGACGACCAGCGCCGCGGCGCGGTTCACGCCGGCGGCGGCCAGCGTCTCGCGCCGCCCGGCGTCGCCGTACACCACCGGTTCGCCGGCGGCCACCGCCTCGCGCACGCGGTCCGGATCCAGATCGAGCGCCACGTAATCGATGCTCTCCTGCTCGAGCATCTTGGCCAGGTGCTGCCCGGTGCGGCCATAGCCGCAGATCACCACGTGCCGCTCGGTGGCCATCGTGCGGGTGGCGATCTGGGTGAGCGCGAGCGCCCGCTGCATCCACTCGGAGGCGACGAAGCGCAGCGCGATGCGGTCGCTGTAGTGCACCAGCAGCGGCGTGGCCAGCATCGACAGCAGCATCGCCGCCAGCACCACCTGCATCCACTGCGGCGGCAGCAGCTGCAGCCCGCCGGCCTGCTGCAGCAGCACGAAGCCGAACTCGCCGGCGGCCGCCAGCGGCAGGGCGGCGCGGATCGCCGTGGCCGCGCTCGCCCCGGTGGCGCGCGCCAGCCCCACGATCAGCAGGAACTTGAAGGCGGTCGGCAGCAGCAGCGCGAGCAGCACCCAGCCGAACTGCTCCAGCACCACGCGCAGGTTCAGCAG
>JANWUU010000354.1 GCA_025057735.1 Burkholderiaceae bacterium | reverse complement strand
TCGGGTGCGCGCGCGCTCGGCTGCCTGGTGATCCCGGCCGGGCCGGGCAACACCGAGCAGCAGTTAGACGTGATCGAGCACCTGCGGCCGACCGCCTATGGCGGGACGCCGGATTTCCTGAAGATCCTGCTCGATGCCGCGGACGCGCGCGGCCGGGATGCTTCGTCGATCCGCAAGGCGGTGGTCTCCGGTGCCGCCTTCCCGCCGTCGCTGCAGGCGGAATTCCAGCGCCGCGGTATCGACGCCTATCAGATCTACGCCACGGCGGATGTCGGCTGCATCGCCTACGAGTCGGCGGCGCGCCAGGGTCTGATCGTCAACGAGGACGTGCTGCTCGAGATCGTGCGGCCGGGCACCGGCGAGCCTGTGCCCGATGGTGAGGTGGGCGAGGTCGTGGTGACCGTATTTGATCACGATCACCCGTGGATTCGTCTCGCGCTCGGCGATCTGTCGGCGATCCTGCCCGGCGCTTCACCCTGCGGGCGCACCAACGTGCGCATTCGCGGCTGGCTGGGGCGCGCGGATCAGACCACCAAGGTGAAGGGGATGTTCGTGCGCCCGGAGCAGATCGCCGAGATCGCCCGCCGTCATCCGGAACTGGGGCGGCTGCGGCTGGTGGTCACGCGCGCCGGCGAGGTCGATGCGATGACGCTGAAGGCCGAATCTGACCAGAGGAGCGAGGCGCTCGCGCAGCGTCTGGCCGAGACGCTGCGGGCGGTCACCAAGCTGTCCGGGACGGTCGAACTGGTCGCCCCGGGCAGCCTGCCAAACGACGGCAAGGTGATCGAGGACGCCCGCCCGCTGCCCTGAGCGTGCCCCCGCGAGGGTCAGCGACAGACGAAGCTTTCCGCGCGCTCCACGTCTCCGCCGACGTAATGTGCCGCCTTCGGATACGGGCACAGCGGCCGCGTGCGGTTCGGCGCCCAGCCCGCTGGCACCTCGGGGTTGACGCCGCCGGGGTTGCCCGCACCCCGTGCCTGGGCGGTCACCGCCTGCGGTGGAAGGCCCTTCTCGACCCATTGCACGAGCGGCGTCAGCAGATCGAACTGGTCAGTGGCCGCGCCGCCGCTGCAGTGCGCCATACCCGGCACCAGGTAGAGGCGCGCGAAGGCCTGTGCGGCGCCGCCGTGACGGTTTTCATCTTTCGCCGGCCGGTGCGCGTGACCGTGCGGCCCATTCAAGCGGCGGAACCACTCGATCGTATCGTGCGCCGAAAAAATGGCGTCACTGACGCCGTGGTAGACGATCATGCGGCCGCCGTTGCGGCGCATCTTGCGTAGACGCGGATCGGGCATCGTCATGAACGACATCGCCGCTTCCGTGTACGTTTCGTTGGTTGCGAAGATCGAGGCTGCCAGCGCGTCGATGTCGCTGTTGAGCACGAAGGCGCCCGGGTTGAAGGTCGACGGATTGGCCGGCGGCACGCCGAAGACGAAACCGACCGCGCCGGAGTCGAGCGCCAGCGGCGCGGTGAATTCCCAGAAAGCGAAATTGCCGCCGGCGATGCCGGTGTCGTACGGGAAGCTCGCATAGATGGGCCGTCCGCGGCTGTCGCGCGCGCCGGCGAAGACGTTGCCAAGCGCCTGCTTCTGCGCCGCGGACAGGCAGGTGCCGTCGCGTGGGCCCTCGCAGGTCGGAACGTCGCGCTGCAGGTCGAACGCGCGCTGACAGGCCTGCACGTCGTGCACGATGCCATCGGCCAGACCGTCGAGCGCGTCGCAGCGCGCCAGGATGCGGCCAGCCACCAATTGCCGCTCCGCGGGGGTGATGGCCGACGACAGGTCCGGCAAGCCCGCAAACGGACCGCTCGGAATGGTGGCCCCCGGCGTGGCGACGGTGGCGTATTGCTGGGCCCCGTAGATGTTGGCCACCGCGGCCTGCGGCAAATTGAAGCCGGGCGCCCCGACCAGGTAGCCATCGTATTCGTCGGCGTAGCGCGAGGCGGCGACCATCGCATGCCGGCCGCCGTTGGAGCAGCCGCCGATGTACGAGTAGCGCGGGCCCTTGCCGTAGGCGGCGCGCAGCACGTATTTGGCCATCGGCGTCAGCTTGCCGACTGCCTGGTAGCCGTAATCGAGCCGCGCCTGTGGATCGAGCCCGAAGGTCGGGTTCTGGGCCGCGTTGTGCCCGGCGTCCGAGCTGATCACCGCGAACCCCTGCAGCAGCGCGCTGGTCAGCGGTCCGCCACCGCTCGTGTTGCCGGTGGCGGGAACGACGTTGCCGTCCAGCCCGCCGTTGGCCTGATAGTAAAAGCGCCCGTTCCAGGCAAGGGGCAGGCGCATCTCGAAGCCGATCGCGTACGACTTGCCGTCAATTGGGCTCACCCGCTCGTACATCCGGCCGGTCAGCCGGCAGTGCGCGCCGACGTCCTGGCCGGCGAGCTTCAGCGCGCCGGCGGGCACCTCCTCGGAGGCCGTGAAGACGGTGTTCGGATAGGCGAGCGCAGCGGCGAGCGTGGCGCAGCTCGGGACGGCTGGCGGCTGCGGCCGGGGACGATGTGCGCGGCTGCCGGCGTCGCCGTGGCCGGCCGCGGTGGCCGGCAGCGCCAACAGCGCACACAGCCAGAGCAGCGGGAATTTGTGTGGCATCGGAGTCTCCTTGGGATGGGACCGCGCGGCGCGTGGACAATCTTTATGCTTGTGTACAAAACGCTAGCGCGGGCCGGCGCAATCCGTCAAGCAGCCGCCCAGGACCGTCGCGACACGGTTCGTTCATCCAATGAAACGACCCGCCGGCGGCGATAATCGCCCATCATGAGCCAGATTCCCGAGGCGAAGGCACGCCGGCGGCCGCGGCGCGCCGGCGGTGGCGACGGCCGCGCGGCGGCGCTCGACGAGGGCGCCATGCAGCGGCTGCTCGGCTACAACCTGGCGCAGGCGGCGATTCCGACCAGCCGCATTTTTCGCCTGCGCATCGGCCCGCTCGGGTTGACGCAGGTGGAGTTCACGGTGCTGACGCTGCTGCTCACCAACCTCGAGGTGACGCAGCGGCAGCTCGGTCGCACGCTCGGTGCGGCGCCGTCGAACCTCACCAACCTGCTGACTCGGCTAGAGGGCAAGGGGCTGATCGAGCGCCGCCGCAGCAGCCGCGACGCGCGTGCGCAGATCATCGGGTTGACCCGGCGCGG
>JANWUU010000274.1 GCA_025057735.1 Burkholderiaceae bacterium | reverse complement strand
CGCATCCGGCGCGAGACGATCGCCGCCGAAGACATCCTGCACGACATCGGCGCCATCTCGATGATCAGCTCGGACTCGCAGGCGATGGGCCGCGTCGGCGAGGTGATCCTGCGCACCTGGCAGACCGCGCACAAGATGAAGCTGCAGCGCGGCGCGCTCAGCGAACCGGGCTATTCCGATCCCGCGGAGCACGACAACGCGCGCATCAAGCGTTACGTCGCCAAGTACACGATCAACCCGGCGCTGGCGCACGGCATCGCGCATGAGGTCGGCTCGGTGGAGGTCGGCAAGTGGGCCGATCTGGTGCTCTGGAAGCCGGCCTTCTTCGGCGTCAAGCCATATCTGGTAATCAAGGGCGGCGTGATCGTCACCGCCTTGATGGGCGATCCGAATGCATCGATCCCGACGCCGCAGCCGGTGCACTATCGGCCGCAGTTCGGTGCCTACGGCGGTTCGGTGCTGCGCAATTCGTTCACGTTCGTGTCGCAGGCGGCACTGGCCGCCGGCATCGCCGAACGCTACGGCCTGCAGAAGCCGCTGGTAGCGGTGCGCGGCATCCGCACGCTGTCCAAGCGCGCCATGATCCACAATGCCGCCACGCCAAAGATCGAGGTCGATCCCGAGACGTACAAGGTGTATGCCGACGGCCAACTGCTCGACTGTGAACCGGCGCGTGAGCTGCCGATGGCGCAGCGCTATTTCCTGTTCTGAGCGGCGCGGCCGGCCGTTGCGACGATGATTCGCCTGGACCGTATCCTGGCCGAGCCGCTGCCTGCCGGGGCCCGCGTGCACACGCTGCGGCTGACCTACGACGAGCGCGTGAAAAGTCGCTTGGCCGCGCTCTGCGAGGATGGCGTCGGCGCGGCGATCACGTTGCCGCGCGGCAGCGTGCTGCGCGATGGCGCGCTGCTCGCCGGCCCCGACGGCGAGTACGTGCGGGTGCAGGCAGCGCCGCAGCCGCTCGCCTGTGCGCGCAGCGCCTGCCGCCTGCACCTGTTGCGCGCGGCCTATCACCTCGGCAACCGGCACGTGCCGGTGCAGCTTGCCGAGGACCATCTGCTGTTCGAGCGCGACGCCGTGCTGGAACGCATGCTGCAGGGGTTGGGCTTGCGCATCGAGCATGTCGAGCAGCCGTTCGATCCGGAAGGCGGTGCCTACGAGGGGCACGCGCACGGTCACACGCACCGCCATCACGAGCCGGATCCGGTCTCGGCCACACTGGGCGAGCAGCTGTCCATCGAGGCGCATCGCCGGCGCGCGGCGCGATGAAACCGGCGGAGGACCCGGCGCGCGCGGCGGCGCGGCTGCGCACCCTGCTGATCGCGCTGCACTTGGGCAGCCCGGCACTGCCCGTGGGAGGCTACGCATATTCGCAGGGGCTGGAGAAGGCGATCGAGGACGGCCTCGTGCATGACGCCGACAGCGCGCGCGGCTGGATCGAGGATCTGCTGCTGCTCGTGCTGGCGCGTTGGGAGGCACCCTGGTGGCTGCGTGCGTACGACGCCACCGCCCGCGCGGACGATGCGGCGTTCGCCTCGATCAATGCGACGCTGCTCGCTTCACGCGAGACGGCCGAACTGCGCCTGGAATCGCAGCAGATGGGCGCTTCGCTGGCGCAGATCTTTCCGGCCTTCGGTCTGACGCCGCCGCCGGCGCCGCTCGCCTACCCGGCCGCCTTCGCGGCGCTATGCGCCGGCCTGCAGGTGGACCGCGAGCTGGGCCTCGCAACTTATCTGTGGACCTGGGCGGAGAACCAGGTGCTGGCGGCGGTCAAGACCATTCCGCTCGGACAGGCCGCCGGCCAGCGGCTGCTCGCCGCCCTGCATGGCCCGCTGGCGCAGGCGGCGACACGGGCGGCCGCCCTGGGGGACGAGGAACTCGGCTCGGCGCCGATTGGTTTCGCGATCGAATCGGCGCGGCATGAGACGCAGTATGCGCGTTTGTATCGATCCTAGGATGGCGTCACGATGAAATCGAATGCTCCGTTGCGCGTCGGCGTGGGCGGGCCAGTCGGCTCAGGCAAGACCACGCTCGTGGAGGTGCTGTGCAAGCGAATGCGCGAACGCTACCGGCTGGCGGTCGTCACCAACGACATCTACACCCGGGAAGACGAGCGGCTGCTGGTGGCGGCGCAGGCGCTCGAACCAGAGCGCATCATGGGCGTGGAAACCGGCGGCTGCCCGCATACCGCGATCCGCGAGGATGCCTCCATTAATTTGGAGGCCATCGATCGTATGTGCCAGCGCTTTCCGGATCTGGACCTGATCTTCGTCGAATCCGGCGGCGACAATCTGGCCGCAACCTTCAGCCCGGAGCTTTCCGACCTGACGATCTACGTGATCGACGTCGCCGGCGGCGAGAAGATTCCGCGCAAGGGCGGCCCCGGCATCACGAAGAGCGACCTGCTGGTGATCAACAAGATCGATCTGGCGCCGTATGTGGGGGCTTCGCTGGCGGTGATGGAGCACGACACGCAGCGCATGCGGGGCGGCCGACCGTATGTCCTGACCAACCTGAAGACCGGAGATGGGGTGGACGCGATCGTGCGCTTTATCGTCGAGCGCGGGCTGCTGCAGAGCGCGCCGCGCTGACCGCCGCGGATGCCGCGCGCAGCGCTTAGGCATGCGCTGGTGCTGCTGAGTGGACTCGAACCACCGACCTACTGATTACGAATCAGTTGCTCTACCAGCTGAGCTACAGCAGCCAAACGCGGCGGCATTATAGGCCGCGCGCACAGCCGGCGGCCAGCCGAGTTCTTCGTTCAAACTCCCGCCCC
>JANWUU010000268.1 GCA_025057735.1 Burkholderiaceae bacterium | reverse complement strand
ATACTGCTTGCGGATGCGCTGGCCGATTTGGACCTGCATCACGTCGCCGGCGGCGATGTACTCCTTGGCGCGCGCCACCGCCGCAAGGTAAGCCTCCTGCGGAAATTCGCGCGTCTCCGGCCGGCGCACGCTGGCGCGCGTATGCGGCGGCTCGATATGGCGCGCCAGGCGCGCCTTCAGCGTACGCAGCCGTTCGCGCGCGCGCTGGTAGCCCTCCGGATGCGTCGCATCCGCATACACGATCAGGTAGGCGCGCCCGGCCAGGTTGTCGATGACCGCCAGCTCTTCGGTGAGCAGCAGGTGGATGTCGGGCAGGCCCAGGTCGTCCGCCTTCGGTGCCGCCAGCCGCTTCTCGATCAGCCGCACCGTGTCGTAGCCGAAGTAGCCCGCCAGCCCGCCGCAGAAACGCGGCAACCCCGGCCGCAGCGCGACGCGAAACTGCGCCAGATACCGCTCGATGAAGGCGAGCGGATCGCCGCGCTCCTCGGCCACCACGCGACCGTCGGTGAGCACTTCCGTGCGATGCGCGCCGCCAGCGCCAACCCAGGCCCTTATCTGCGTGCGGGCCGGCAGCCCGATGAACGAATAGCGGCCGAAGCGCTCGCCGCCGACCACCGATTCGAGCAGGTAAGAGTTCGGCGCATTGGCCAGCTTCAGGAACAGCGACAGGGGCGTCTCTAGATCGGCGAACGATTCGGCGATCAGCGGGATGCGGTTGTAGCCCTGGGCGGCCAGGGCGCGGTATTCGAGTTCGGTCATGCGTCGCAGGCGCCTTGCGGGCGCAGCAAAAGGGACAGCGATCGGACGAGCATGCCGTGCAGGCGCACGGCGGCAGCGCTAGCGACGCCAGCGCCAAGCCCCCCGGCCGCGCCAAGCCTGGCCGCGGGCCTCGACGTGGGGGTTGGTCGTGTCGGTCATTCGACCCGGCGGAGCCTTGGGAACACCGACTGCGCGCCCTGCCGGCGGCATCGCGTGCTCGCTTGCTCCTCGCCTGTCCATTCGATCGGTTCGCCGCTCGCTGCGCCTTGCCTTAGGGGCCGCTTGCGACGGTTTCTCAGAGGTTCCCGCGGTGGATCTCTGCCAGCAGCCGCTCGGCGGCCGCCAACAGCGTCGGCACTATAGCATCGACGCCGGCGGCACCGGCCAGCGTCTCGATACGCTCGCCCTCGTTGTAACCGGTTTGCACCAGCAGCACGCGCATGCCGGCGGCCTGCGCCGCCAACGCATCGTTGACGGAATCGCCGATCATGCGCGCCTGCGCCGGCGCGATCTGAAGGCGCGCACAGGCAGCGAGCAGCAGCGCCGGATGCGGCTTCTTTTCGGTCACCTCGTCGCCGGCCACCACCGCGTCGAACTGCGGCGCCAGCGCCAGGCGCTCGAGCAGCGGCAGCGTGAACTCGCGCGGCTTGTTGGTCACGCAGGCCAGACGCAGCCCCGCACCCTTGAGCCGCGCCAGCGCCTGCGGCACGCCGTCGAAGACCACCGTCTGACGGCCGTTCGTCGCGTGATAGTGACGGTAAAACGCGGCGCGTCCGCGCGCGAAGTCGGACGCGCTCGCCTGCCCGTCCAGCGCGTCGGTGAGCGCCCGGTGCACGAGCCGGTCCGCGCCCTTGCCGACGAAGGCGGCGATGCGCGTCACCGGCAGGGGCGGAAGGCCAAACTCGGCGCGCATGGCATTGGCGGCAGCCGCCAGATCCGGCGCCGTGTCCATCAGCGTGCCGTCGAGATCGATCAGCACGCCGCGCAGGTCGCTCACGGTCCGCCCATCCCGTAGAGCTCGCGCTCGCGCTCGGCCTGCTGCGCGGCGCGCCGCGCAATGCCGCGCTCGATTTCGCGCCGCATGGCGGCGATGGTGGCGGCATAGTCCTTGGCGCCGAAGATCGCGCTGCCGGCGACAAAGGTGTCGGCCCCGGCGGCGGCGATGTCGGCGATGTTCTCGATCTTCACGCCCCCGTCGACCTCCAGGAAAATGGTGCGCCCACTGGCCTGCTGGTAGATATCGATCTTGGCGCGCGCGGCCTGCAGCTTGGCCAGCGCCTGCGGAATGAAGGCCTGGCCGCCGAAGCCCGGGTTGACCGACATGATCAGCACCAGGTCCAGCTTGTCCATCACGTGGTCCATGTAGGCGAGCGGTGTGGCCGGATTGAAGACCAGACCGGCCTTGCAGCCCTGGTCGCGGATCAGGGCGAGGGTGCGGTCCACGTGACGCGAGGCTTCGGGATGGAACGAGATCACGTTCGCGCCGGCCTTGGCGAACATCGGCACCAGGGCGTCGACCGGCTCCACCATCAGGTGCACGTCGATCGGCGCGCTCACATGCGGCCGGATCGCCTCGCACACCAGCGGTCCGACCGTCAGATTGGGCACGTAATGGTTGTCCATCACGTCGAAATGGATCCAGTCGGCGCCGGCGGCGAGCACGTTGCGCACCTCCTCGCCGAGGCGGGCGAAGTCGGCCGACAGAATGCTGGGCGCGATGCGAAACGTAGAATCCATCCGTGTCTCCTCCTGCCGCGCGCGCCATTGTAGGGGGCGCGCGGCTCCGACCATGGCGAAATACGAGTTCAGCGTCAGTGCGGTGCCTCACTATCTGCCCGAGCAGTCGGCGCCCGAGGCCAACCGCTACGTGTTCGCCTACACGGTGACGATCCGCAACACCGGCGAGGTCGCCGCGCAGCTGATCTCGCGCCACTGGATCATCACCGACGGCGAGGGCCGCGTGCAGGAGGTGCGCGGCCCCGGCGTGGTCGGCGAACAGCCGCTGCTGCAGCCCGGCGAGGCGTTCCAGTACACGAGCGGCTGCCCGCTGCCGACCCCGGTCGGATCGATGCGGGGCAGCTACCAGTGCGTGGCCGCCGACGGCACCGAGTTCGAGGCACCCATTCCCGAGTTCGTGCTGTCGGTGCCGCGCGCGCTGCATTGAGTCCGATGCGCTGGGCCGCGGCCGCGGCGGCCACGCTGCTCGGCGCCTGTGCCGTGCCGCCGCCCGTCGCGCCGCCTCCGACCGCCACCGTCACGGCCGCGCGCTACGAGGCCGCCGACTTCGCCAGCCTGCCGGCCGTCGGCGACGCCGATCTGCGTGCCGCGTGGCCCGCGCTGCTCGCCTCCTGCACGGTCTTCGAGCGGCAGCGCGAGCGCGGCGCGCCGTGGACCGCGGCCTGCATCGCGGCGCGCGCGGCGGGCGACCCCGAGGCGATGCGCGCGGTGCTGGCGCGGCACTTCGACGCGTATCGCATCGTGGCGGAGACGCGCGCGGCCGACCGCGCGCCCGTCCGTGTGCTCGCGGCGACCGACCGCGGCCTGCTGACCGGCTACTACGAGCCGCTGCTGGAGGGCAGCCGCACGCGCGATGCGCGCTTCGCGGTGCCGCTGTATGGCGTGCCGGAGGATCTCGTCGCGGTCGAGCTGGGCGCGCTGTATCCGGAGCTGGCGGGCCGGCGCGTGCGCGGACGGCTGGTGGCGGATGCACGCGGCCGGCGGGTGCTGCCGTACTACGCGCGCGCCGAGATCGATGGCGCGCAGGCGCCCCTTGCCGGGCGCGAGCTGCTGTGGGTGGAGGACGCACTGGAAGCGTTCTTTTTGCACGTGCAGGGCTCGGGCCGTGTGCGACTGCGCGACGGCAACACGGTGCGCGTCGCCT
>JANWUU010000181.1 GCA_025057735.1 Burkholderiaceae bacterium | reverse complement strand
CGGCTACACGGTGCTGCTGGCGCTGTCCTCGATCTCGATCATCCCGGAGGCGGACAAAATCCTGAAACGGCCGCCGATGTATGAATTGCGGCAGCTCGTGCCGATCGCCCGCTTCACCGCCGACCCGGTGGTGCTGGCGGTACGCGCCGACAGCCCATGGCGCAGCGCGCAGGAGTTCATCGCCGACATGCGGCGTCATCCGGCCAAGTATTCGTACGGCTCGTCGGGCAATTACGGCACCATGCACGTGCCGATGGAAATGCTGAAGAACGCGGCCAATTTCCGCCTGCTGCACGTGCCCTACACGGGCGCGGGACCGGCCGTGCTGGCGCTGCTGGCCGGCCAGGTGGATGCCGTGGCCACGGGGCCGGCGACCATCGTGCAGCACGTGCGGGCGGGCAAGCTGCGGGCGCTGGCGCACTGGGGCGATGCGCCGCTGGCGGCGCTACCGGAGGTGCCCAGCTTGGCCGAACTGGGCTACCCGGTGCAGTTCGCACAGTGGTCGGGGCTGTTCGCGCCCGCCGGCACGCCGGAGGCGGTGCTGCTGAAGCTGCGCGAGGCGGCGCGCTTCGCGGCGCAGGACGCGAAGGTGATCGCCACGATCGGCACCGCGGGCAGCCCGCTGCAGTACCTGGACGCGCCGGAATTCGAGCGCTACTGGCGCGCCGATGCAGCCAAGATGGCCGAGGCGGTGGCCCGCATCGGCAGGGTGGAGTGATGCTGCTGGCGGCAGTCGATCTGGGCTCCAACAGCTTCCGGCTCGAGATCGGCCGCGTCGAGGGCACGCAGATCCTGCGCCAGAACTACTGGAAGGAGCCGGTCCGGCTGGCCGCGGGCCTGGACGAACACAACCGCCTGACGCGACGGGCGATCGAGGCCGCCTGCGAGTGTCTGGCGCGCATGAACGAACGACTGCGCGACATGCCCCCGTCGCAGGTACGCGCCGTGGGCACGCACACGCTGCGCTCGGCGGTCAACGTCAACGAATTCCTGCTGGAAGGACAGGCGGCCCTGGGCTTCCCGATCGACGTCATCTCCGGCCGCGAGGAGGCGCGACTGGTCTTCGAAGGCTGCATGCACACGCTGCCGCCATCGGAGGCGCGCCGCCTGGTGGTGGACATCGGCGGCGGTTCCACCGAGATCATCGTCGGCCGCGGCTTTGCGGCCGAGGATGCCGAATCGTTCCGCGTCGGCTGCGCCAGCGTGTCGTTGCGGTATTTCCGCGAGGGCGTGCTCGAACGCGGCGCGCTGCGGCGCGCCATTGTGGCCGCGGCGGCGCAGTTCGAGGAAGCCGTGGCGCGTTTCTCGCGCAAGAACTGGGACGAGGCCTACGGCACCGGCGGCACGATCGAAGCGGTGTCCGCCATTTTGCGTGCGCAGGAGTGGACCGACGGCACGATCACGACCGAGGGCCTGCTGCGACTGCGCCAGGCGCTGCTCGCCGCGGGCGAGACGCGGCGGCTGAAGCTAGCCGGGCTGAAACCGGAGCGGCTGGACGTGATCGCCGGCGGGGTAGCGGTTCTGGCGGCGGTGTTCGACACGCTGGGCATCGTCGAGATGCAAACGGCCCGCGGGGCGCTACGGGTGGGTCTGCTCTACGACCTGCTCGGCCGCCGCGAGGACCGCGACGTGCGCGACGCCAGTGTCGAGCGGCTGCAGACTCGCTTCGGCGTCGATCGTGCGCAGGCAGCGCGCGTGGCGGCGGTGGCGCGGTCGCTGCACGCGGCGCTGACGCAAGGCGGCGATGCGGACGCCGCCAAGCGTTTGGCCTGGGCGGCTGCGCTGCATGAGGTGGGCTTTGCGATTTCGCACGACGATTATCACAAGCACGGCGCCTACCTGCTGACGCACGCCGAGCTGCCGGGTTTCTCCACCGCCGACCAGCAGCGC
>JANWUU010000175.1 GCA_025057735.1 Burkholderiaceae bacterium | reverse complement strand
CGCCTGCCGCAAGCGGAGCAACTGCCGCACGGCGCGGTGCACGCCGATCTGTTCCGCGACAACGTGCTGTGGGACGGGGCGGCGGTCGGCGGCGTGATCGACTTCTACTTCGCCGGCTGCACCTGGTGGCTGTTCGATCTGGCGGTGACGATGAACGACTGGTGCGTGGATCTGGCCGACGGCCGCTGGGACCGCGCGCGCGCGCTGGCGCTCATCGAGGCCTATCACGCGCAGCGGCCGCTGACCGCCCTCGAACACGAGCACTGGCGCACGATGCTGCGCGCCGCGGCGCTGCGCTTCTGGATCTCGCGCCTGTACGACCTGCACCGGCCGCGCACCGCGCAGTTGCTGACGCCGCACGATCCCAGCCGCTTCGAGCGCACGCTGCGGCAGCGGATCGCCGACCAGTGGCTGCCCTGGCCGCGACGCTGATGCAGATCGCCGCCCTGCCCGCCTCCTACGGCGCCGCCTGGCTGCGCGACGGCTGGCGCCTGCTGAAAAGGCAACCGCTCGGGCTGCCGGCGATGGTCGTGATCTACCTGTTCATGCTGCTGCTGCCGGCCGCCGTGCCTTACATCGGGGTCGCGATCTCCGGCGTGCTCAGCCCCTTTGCCACCGTCGGCCTGATGGGCGCCGTGCGCGAGGTCAGTGCCGGCCGCGCCCCCACGCCCAATGCCTTCGCCGTGCCGTTTCAGGACGTCGCGCGCCGGCCGCAGCTGCTGCGCCTCGGCATGATCCATGCCGCGCTGCTGATGCTGGTGCTGACGCTGGCGCAGGCGATCGCGCGGCTAGCGCCGCCCGCCTCCGAGGAGGAGCGCGCCCTGACCGAGCTGCTGTGGCAACTGCTGCTGATGACGCCGGTGATGATCCTGATGTGGTTCGCGCCGCTGCTGGCCGGCTGGCACGGGCACGGGCCGGGCAAAGCGATGTTCGGCAGCGTCATCGCCTGCTGGCGCAACAAGGGGGCGCTGACGGTCTACGGGCTGCTGCTGTTCGCGGTCCTGCTCGGCGTCAGCTTCGTCACGGTCTCGGTCGTCAGCCTGCTGTTCTCCTCGCGGCAGGCCCTGTCGATCGCGCTCGCCCCGGTGGGGCTGGCGCTGATCGCCTGGATCCAGGCCACCTTCTACCCGATGTATCGGTCGATCTTCAGCGCCTAGCCGCCGGCCGACGGCGGTCAGGCCGCGCGGGCGGTCGCACGCACCGCCTCCAGCGCCGAAAGCAGCTCGGTGACCTGCGCAGCATCGAACACCCCCTCCGGTCCGTGCAGGCCGACGTCGATGAACGGCGATTCATACAGCCGTGCAGGCTCGATGAACCCGTTTTCCGCCAGGTCGTCGATGATCAGATTGACGAACTCGATCTGATTGGCGGTCAGCGTCTTGCCGGCAAGGAATCCCGCCAACGCCTCCTTCGCGGCCGCGCGATCCAGGCCGACCAGCGAGCGCACGAACAGGCCGAGCCCCTGCGCTTGTTCTGCCGCCTGGCGCACGTCTTCCGCATCGCCGACGCCGCTTTCGACCAGCATGCGCTCCAGCTCCGCGAGATCGGTGGCCGTCAACGGCCGGTTCAACCGGACCTTCTGAACGGCGATGTGATTCAGGTGCTGGCGCAGGAACGCCCGCGCCTTGTCTCGGAACCTGACCAGATCGGTGCCGACCGAAAGTCCGGGCAGCGTGACCGCGCGCTCGCTGCCCATCTGATCCTCGAAGTCGGTGTACACCACCTTGCGCTGACGCTTGTCGATGAACTGCACCAGTGCGCGCAGCCGTCGGCGCAGGCTCTCCAACATCGGCACCGTGACGTCCTGCCACCAGGCATCGGTGAGCACCTCCTGGATCAGTGCCATCTGCGCATGCACGATCGGAATCGCGTCTTTCTCTGTCAGCAGCGCGGCGATCTCCTTGACGCGCTCGCGCAGCCGCTCGAAAGCCTTGTCCGCGCGCAGCAGCGCGAGCTGCAGATTCAGCACCAGCAGGTCGAAGCGCTTGGCTTCCTCGCTTTCCGCTTCCAGCTCGGTCGGCAAACCCGCCACTTCGTCCGAGAGCTCGGCGATCGCTTCCGGCGTCAGCGCCACCCACGCCTCGGGTTTTGCGTACTTTTCGACCGCGCGGCGGTGCGGGCGGACGATGAAATTCTCGAGATTCATCGCCGCGACTTCGCGCTGCAGCAGCGCGGCGACCGCGTGGCGCACTTCGTCCTCCGTTTGCGGATCGCCGTAGATCGCTGCCGCCTCCTCGACCGCTCTGGCAGGGCGTTCGGGCTGGCGGCCGTCGAGCGCGGCGATGAGCCGCAGGCGCGCATCGAACAGTCGCTTGGCGAGCGGCTCGGCCACGTA